>CAZFSN010000008.1:7254-30526 GCA_964521815.1 uncultured Ignavibacteria bacterium
CAGATTTTTTATTGACTCTTGCTGGGTGATGTAACGCCAGAGGAATTTGAAGGTCTCGCCGGTCAGGAAAAGAGTAAAACTTACGCCCTCTTTTAATGCTTGCCAGGGACCGGCCGATTTATATTCAAACAGCGGTCCCATACCTATGCCTATTCGGCCAATAGTTTTTTCATTTCCCAGCGAATCGGTCACTGTATTTTCCGCCGGGATTATATTAGCGGTTTTTATTTCGCCATCGGTTTTCCAGGCAAATGTCAATTCCTGATTGGGCCGTTGGCCAATATAATCACTCATTTCCGCATAATCGGAAAATGTCAGGCCATTTATAGTAAGCAATTCCGATCCCGGCGCCAAACCGGCTTTATCGGCGGGACTGCCAGGTGCGATACTTGTAGCCGAGATCGTATTCGGTATCGGTTCCGGAATACCGGCTGCCCAATAGATAAAGAAAAACAATAAGATTGCCGTCAGGAAATTCATCAGCGGTCCGGAAAAAATGACGATAAACCGTTTCCATAAGGAGGCGGCCATAAAATCGCCGGGCTGAGGCGTATAATCGTCCTCAAACTCATTCTCGCCGGTCATCTTGACATAGCCGCCCAAAGGCACGACACCGATACAATACTCGGTTTCGCCGTATTGTTTACCGATCAGTTTTGGCGGAAAACCCAGCGAAAATCGTTCAACCCTGATACCGGATTTCTTGGCGGCGATAAAATGTCCCAATTCATGCACGAAGACCAGAAGTCCAAGCACGAATATGAAAGCCAGAATTGTCGTCATTACACCTTAATTAACGTTATCGTAATTTAAAAGTTCCCTTAAAATGAATCGGCTTTTATCACAACATTATTTAAAATATTTTAATTCCGTAACGCTTGGCGTTAACTTCGTCGCCTTAATACGAATATACGAAATCCTCGGCCACATCGGAAGCCCACATATTGGCGCGATAGACATTATTCAAATCGGGAATATCGCCGGTTTCAACATCATTCATCGTGCGTTCGATTATTTCGCAAATTTGGGTAAACTTGATTCTTCCCGCTAAAAATGCTTTAACTGCCACTTCATTGGCGGCATTCAATACGGTTGGCGATATGCCGCCCTCGTTAAGGGCTCTGTAGGTTAATTTCAGCGCCTTGTGCTTGTTCAAATCGGGCGGCTGGAATTGAAGCGAAAGCGGCGATGTAAAATCGAGATTGCAAACATCCAATGGCATACGTTCCGGGTAAAATAGCGCGTACTGAATCGGCAGGCGCATATCGGGTCTGGACATCTGGGCGATAATCGAACCATCAACAAATTCAACCATGGAGTGTACAATCGATTGCGGATGAATCACCACGCTTATTTTTTCCGGTGGCAAATTAAACAGATAAGCTGCTTCGATAATCTCCAGGCCCTTATTCATCATAGTGGCCGAATCGATAGTGATCTTCGGCCCCATTTTCCAGTTAGGATGTTTGAGAGCTTCTTCAACGGTTACACTTTCGAGATCATCGCGGTTCAAAAATGGCCCGCCCGAACCGGTTAAAATCAATCGTTTAATTTCACCATGTTGGCCGGTTTGAAGGCATTGAAATATCGCCGAATGTTCGGAATCCACCGGGATTATTTTGCCCTTATGTTCCTCGAGTAACTGATTTAGAATCGGCCCGGCGGCTACCATTGATTCTTTATTAGCCAGCGCGACTGTTTTCCCGATCGCCAGGGCCGCAGCAGTCGCTCGTAATCCGGCAACACCGACAATCGCGTTCAGGACTACGTCCGCTTCCGGCAGGGCGCTGATTTCCTCAATAGCGTTGGAAAAACCGGTATCCTCAAGCACCCTAACAGATGAGCCTGGCAGGCTCGATTTAAGCGCCGCCAGGCTATTTTTATCACTTAGAGTAACGTATTGCGGTTTGTATTTTTCGATTTGCCGGGCCAACTCAATAAAGTTTCTGCCGGCCGCCAGCCCGACTACTTTTAACTTTTCAGGATATCTATCGACTATATCAAGCGCGTTTTTGCCAATTGATCCGGTGCTACCGAGAATAACGAGATTGCGCACTTATTTGGTTTTTCCTTCTTTGGGACTCTCCGTCTTTTTTTCAGGTTCAACCGCTTTTTTAGGAGCCTCAATTTCCTTAACTTCAATAATCGTGACAGGTTTCACCGGAACATTTTGATACATATCTTTATTACCCGTTTCGACTTTAGCTATAGCGTCAACGACATCCATGCCATTAATGACTTTGCCGAATACGGCATAACCGGCGCCATCACGGGGCGTATCCAGAGGAGTGTTATCTACCAGATTGATAAAGAACTGATTCGTGGCCGAATTGGCCTGGCCGCCCAGACGGGCCATAGCAATAGTTCCGCGCATATTCTTCAAACCGTTTTCCCATTCATTGACAATGGGCTCATCGGTCTCGCGCTTAGTCATATCGGGATTGAAACCGCCGCCCTGAATCATGAAACCGTCCATAACCCGATGAAAAATTGTCCCGTCATAAGCTTTTTGGCCGGCATATTTAAGGAAATTGGCCACCGTAACCGGAGCTTTGGTCTTATCGAGTTCCAGCGTAATATCGCCCATCGATGTTTTCATTAAGACATACACATAACTCTCCATCGGCATCTTTTTTGGCATCTCCTTTTTTGCTTCTCCGCTTTTAATATCATCACCCATAACAGCGCTGACCAAAACGATGATCATCAAAATGCTAATTATTACACGCATACTCTTCCTTTCCGTTATCGTATTTATTAAAACAACAAGCGCGCAGGACCTAATCACGCGCGCTCGGACTAATCGCCCTCTTTTAAGATGGTGATTTTTCGGTTAAAGTATCAGCCGGAGTTTCCACCGGTTTAGGCCTGGCCGTGATTATTTTCACGGGTACAACCGGCCTTTCATTTTTGGTTTTCACTTTTGAAATGGCATCCACTACATCCATACCACTTATAACTCTGGCGAAACAGGGGAATTTATCATCCAGATGCGGCGAATCCGCAACCAGGATATAAAATTGTGAACCATTGATTTCCTTGGCTGATTGAGCCATAGCGATATAAGAACGCTTGTTTTTATATTTAACCGGTTCGGGTTCAAGCGAATACCCGGGATTTCCTCCGCCCGTACCGGTCGGATCGCCGGTCTGAATCATGAAATTGGGAATTACCCTGTGGAAGATATTGTCATCGTAATATTCATCTTCTACAAGTTGCAGGAAATTATTGCCATGAACCGGACAACTATCCGCGAAAACCTCGATTTCGAAATCACCCATGGTGGTCTTAACCTGGACTATCGGATTGCCGGCCTCGGTGCGGGCATATTCCACTTTCTTCTCCACTGCCGGTTTTGGCATAATTTTAGCTTGTTCGGTTTTGTCTTCTTTCTTCTCCTGACCCGAACATGCCACGAAAAGAGCCAGAAAAATCAACACATACTTTCTCATCACCACTCCCTGTTTAACATTTATTATTAATTCTTATTATTTTAAAACCATGAAATGTTCCTGTCAAGTAAAACGATTCATAAATTGAGTCATTGATACTATTAGCCCATATTAATTAACATACAGGATTATTTGACTTAGGTTATTCATCAGCTTATAGAAAAAGGCGAGCCCAAAGACTCGCCCGGGGTACTATTTGCTCCTCACAACCTTAAATAATATCAAAAAACCCTTGCACCAAACAGTACCATAAATATCCGCCCATTCTACCCGTCAACACAATGGCAATATAAACCATTGCCAAACTCTGTCAAGCCGTTTTGAGAAATATTTCACAATAAAATATTTATCGATTATTCAAGATATAAAAAAGACCCCGACCGATGTCAGGGTCTATAAAATAGATTGTTCGATTTATTGCTTACCGGCCAATTTCTGACGCCAGAGTGCTCTTTTTAAGGCCGCTTCCGCCCGCGCGTCATCGATATCATGGCTGGTTCGCCTGGCTAATCTTTCCCGGGCCCGCTGTTCAGCCGATTTAGCTCGTTCGATATCGATTTCGGCGGGCTTTTCAATCGCGTCGGCCAGAATCGTAGCCACGTTGTTCGAAACTTCCAGAAAACCCCCCGAAATGAAATATTCGGTATGTTTGCCGGAAGCATCTTTCACCTCGAATCGTCCGGCGGTCAAGGGAGTAATAATCGGCGCGTGATTCGTCAATACTCCAAGATATCCCTCAATACCGGGCGCGATAATAGATGATACATCCTGCTCGAAAACTACTTTTTCCGGCGTAACGGCTGAAAGTTTGAACATTTAGGCCCCGGCTTTCATCCTCTTGGCATTCTCCAGGACTTCCTCGATACCGGCGGCCATATAAAACGCCTGTTCAGGAATATCATCATGCTTGCCCTCGACAACTTCTTTAAATGACCTGATCGTATCTTCCAGTTTAACATAAACGCCGGGACGGCCGGTGAAAACCTCAGCTACGTGAAACGGCTGCGACAGGAATTTCTGAATTCTTCGGGCGCGGCCGACAATTTCTTTATCATCATCGGATAGCTCTTCGACACCGAGAATAGCGATAATATCCTGAAGGTCTTTATATCTTTGCAGTATTTTCTGAACCGCCCTGGCAACATCGTAATGTTCCTGGCCGACGATATTAGGATCCAAAATCCTGGAAGTCGAATCAAGCGGATCGACGGCCGGATAAATACCTAATTCTGAAATCTGACGGGAAAGCACCGAGGTCGCGTCAAGGTGAGCAAATGTCGTAGCGGGAGCGGGGTCAGTCAAGTCATCCGCCGGTACGTAAATAGCCTGCACCGATGTGATCGAACCAGTCTTGGTCGAGGTGATACGTTCCTGCAAGAAACCCATCTCGGTTGCCAATGTTGGTTGATAACCTACCGCCGATGGCATTCTGCCCAGAAGAGCCGAAACTTCTGAGCCGGCTTGTACGAATCGGAAAATATTATCGATAAATACCAGCGTATCGAGGCCCTGGTCGCGGAAATACTCGGCCATCGTTAAGCCGGAGAGCCCCACACGCAGACGAGCTCCGGGCGGCAGATTCATCTGGCCGAACACCATGCATGTTTTAGCCAGTACGCCCGATTCTTTCATCTCTAACCAGAGGTCATTGCCTTCACGGGTACGTTCACCGACACCGCAGAAAACCGAGTAGCCGCCATGAACGGTAGCTATGTTGTGAATCAGTTCCTGAATGATAACCGTTTTGCCCACACCGGCGCCACCAAACATACCGACCTTGCCGCCCTTTACATATGGTTCCAGCAAGTCGATAACCTTGATACCTGTCTCAAAAATCTGGGCCGAGGTTTGTTGTTCAACCAGCGGCGGGGGTTGACGGTGAATCGGATAATAAGTATCAGCTTTAACTTCGCCAAGCTCATCCAGCGGATGGCCTAATAAATCAAAGACGCGGCCTAATGTAGATTCGCCGACAGGAACCTGAATCGGTCCGCCCATATCCACAGCCGACGTGCCCCGGACCAGGCCATCAGTGGATGCCATAGCAATACAGCGAACCATGTTTTCACCGATATGCATAGCAACCTCAACCGTGATTTCCCGGCCGGTTTTCTCATCCTTAATCTTAATTGCGTTTAAAATATTGGGCAATTTGTCGGCTGGGAATTCGCAATCTACGGTAGGCCCGATGACCTGCACAATCTTTCCTATATTTTGTCCTTCCATTGATATCCCTTTTTATTTAAATCATGATTTTTTCTAATTTATTATCTTTTATCAAATTACCCAATCATTCTAAAGCGTTTCTTTAAGTCGGTTAAAAGCTCATGAGCTTATCTTAATGCCTCCGCGCCGCCGACAATATCCAAAAGTTCATTTGTAATCGCGGCTTGACGGGCTTTGTTAAAGACCAGAGTCAGGTGATCGATCATATCGTCGGCATTCTTGCTGGCGTTACTCATGGCGATCATCCGCGATCCGAATTCTGATGCGAATGATTCAAGAAGCGCCGACAGTACTTTAGTCAAACAATAGCGCGGCACTAAATTCGCGAAAATTTCTTCCGCCGACGGCTCGAATATGTACTGTGACGGCATCCCTTCATCAGTACTTTCGATTTTTTCAATCGGTAAGAACTTCTCCAGAGTGAGATTGTATCTGGTAGTCGTGACAAACTGAGTGTAGAGCAAGCGGACTTCATCGACTTCGCCATTTTCGAAACTTCCGGTAATATCATGCGCCAGTTTACGGACCATCTGCATGTCGGCTTTGCCGTTTGTTTGCGGAATCTGGAAAGCTATTGGATAAGGCCGCTTTTTGAAGAAGGTCACGCCTTTCTTGCCGACTAAACCCAACTTAACGGATCCCTGAGTGGTTTCTTTTAAATATCTCATGGCGGCCCGAATAATATTGGAGTTATAAGAACCGCAAAAGCCACGATCGGCAGTTATGACGACCAGCATCGATGAAGAAACCTTGCGTTCTTCAAATAGCGGGTGATGCAGACTGGCGGCCGCGCCCGCCAAAGATTCAAGCATCTGCTGCATCTTCAGGCTGTATGGCCTGGCCGCTTCCACTTGCGATTGCGCCCGGCGAAGTTTGGCCGCGGCGACCATCTCCATGGCTTTCGTGATTTGCTTGGTGGATTCTACCGACTTAATACGCTTTTTTATATCTCGAAGTGATGACACAGCTCTCTAATCCTTTATTTCTTCAGCCGTCCTTCGCACAGATAGCCTGTTCATTTAAAGCCTGGCTTTGTATTCAGCCCTAAACTTCTCGCCTGCCTGCTTTAATTTCGCGATCAAAGCGTCATCGAGAATTTTCTTCTGCTTGATTTCGTGACCGACATCGGGATATTCTTTTTCCATGAATTGATGATATTCTTCTTCGAACTGCTTGACTTTTTCAACCGGAATATCATCGACCATGCCATTACCGGCCATCCAGAGTATCATTACCTGTTTTTCCATCGGCATAGGTACGTATTGGCCCTGTTTTAATATCTCTTCGGTAACTTTGCCGCGGGTAAGCTGTCTGACAGTCGCTTCATCGAGATCCGATCCGAACTGGGCAAAAGCTTTGAGTTCGCGATATTGGGCCAAGTCCAAACGAAGTGAACCGGCGACCTTTTTCATCGCTTTGGTCTGGGCATTACCGCCGACACGAGATACCGAAATACCCACGTTGATAGCCGGCCTGAAACCCGCGTAGAACAGATCCGATTCAAGAAATATC
Organism: uncultured Ignavibacteria bacterium; assembly: GCA_964521815.1. Lineage (GTDB taxonomy): Bacteria > Zixibacteria > MSB-5A5 > UBA10806 > 4484-95 > JAAEQD01. The sequence goes on from CAZFSN010000008.1 coordinate 14,445, forward strand.
TGGCCATCGGTGATAGAGATAACGTTCGTCGGAATATAAGCTGACACATCGCCGGCCTGAGTTTCAATGACAGGCAAGGCTGTTAAAGAGCCGCCGCCGAATTCATCACTCATCTTGGCCGCTCTTTCCAATAAGCGCGAATGCAGATAAAACACATCTCCGGGATAGGCTTCACGGCCCGGAGGGCGGCGAACCAGCAGCGATAACTGCCGATAGGCTTGCGCCTGTTTTGACAAGTCATCATATATACACAGGGCATGTTTGCCATTGTCCCGCAGATGTTCGCCCATAGCGCAACCGCCGTAAGGCGCGATAAATTGCAACGGCGCGGGATCGGAGGCTGAGGCCACAATCACCGTCGTATAATCCATAGCCCCATTATCTTCCAGTATTTTCACGACGCTGGCGACAGTTGAGGATTTTTGACCTATCGCCACATAAAAACAATAAATGTCCGAATCGCGCTGATTGATAATAGTATCGATTGCCAGAGCAGTTTTGCCTGTTTGACGGTCGCCGATAATCAATTCGCGTTGTCCCCGGCCAATCGGAATCATCGAGTCAATCGATTTTAATCCGGTCTGGACAGGTTCTTTCACCGGCTGGCGGGAAACCACGTTAGGGGCTTCGATTTCAATAGGTCTGTATTCCTCGGTGACAATCGGACCCTTGCCATCCAGCGGCTGACCCAGCGGATTGACTACCCTGCCGATCAGGGCGTCGCCGACAGGTACGCGTGCTACCGCTCCTGTACATTTTACCGTGTCACCTTCCTTGATATTCGTGTCCGGCCCAAAAATAGCCGCCGACACGGAATCCTCTTCGAGGTTTAGTACCATGCCGATAATGTCGCCGGGAAACTGCAATAGCTCGGACATCATGGCATCCTCTAAACCCCAAATACGGGCAATACCATCGCCAACCTGAAGAATGGTACCAACCGATTCCATCTCCAGCTTGGTTTGATATTTTTCAATCTCTTTTTGTAATATTGAACTAACTTCTTCAGGGCGGAAAGCCATAACGCACCTCTATCAATGAACCTTGACTTTAAGAAGGTTATTTCTTAAATCTTGAAGTTGTTGTCTAATCGATCTGTCAATAACCTTGTTGTGGAGATAAACTATTATCCCCCCGATGATCGATTTATCGATTTTATGTTTGATTTCTATTTTCTTGCCGGTGGTCTTCTCCAGTTTCACGATTAACTGATCCTTCAGATCGCTATCAAGATGAGTGGCTGTTATCACGCGGGCTTTAATCAAGCCCTGGTAATCTTCTATCAGCTTTTCGAATTCATCAGCTATATCGGGCAGAAGCTCAGTTCGATGTTTTTCCAGAAGTAAATCCAGAAAAAGCAAAAGCCGTGGCGATAGTCTGGTCGTGAACAAATCTTTCAGAAGCTTCTTTTTTTGTTCGATCGGTATTTGCGGCGCTTTTAGATAAATTAAAAACTGCTTATCTTTATTGGAAAACGAACTGATCTGATGAAGGTCGGTAGCAACTATGTCGAGAGAGTTGCCGGCCTGGGCGGTTTTAAATAGCGCCAGAGCGTATCTTCTTGCTACCCGGGTCTCTCTCATTTCGCCTTTTCCACTTCATCGATGAAGCTGTGAATTAAGCTCCGATGTTTGGCGTCATCGAGTTTTTCGGAAATAATTTTCTCGGTCGCGTAAATAGCCATATTGACCATTTCATCGCGAAGTTCGATCTTGGCTTTGGCGACATCGCGGCCCAGTTCATCCCGGGCTTTGCTGATAATGTCTTTCGCTTCGGCCCGAGCCTGTTCCCTGACTTCCGCCGCGACTTTGTTGCCCTCAGCGACAGCCTCCTGAATCTTGGACCTGGCCTCGGCTTCTATATCTTTCAGCTTATTTTGATAATCAGCCAAAACCTCGGCGGCTTCCGCTTTGGTCTCCTCCGCTGATTCAAGATCGCCCTGTATTTTCGACCGCCGTTGCTCTAACATCCCTAATAAGGGCTTCCAGGCAAAGGCTTTTAAAATCCATACGGCTATTATGAAACCAATAATCTGGGTCAATAATTCGGGGCCTTTTATGCCCAGCGAATCAAGGATTCCTCCCATATATCCTCCCCCGGGTCTGATATTATCCCGGTAAAAATATCAATTACTTGAGGAGGATGACCGCAACCAGAGCGTAAATGGTCAGAGCCTCAATAAAAGCGGCACCAATGATCATGCCGGTCTGGATCTTGCCGGCCGCTTCCGGCTGACGGCCCATGGCTTCCATCGCCATACCAACAGCTTTCCCAAGACCTAAGCCCGAGCCAACAGCCGCGATAGCCACGGTCAATGGAAGTAACAATTCAGCGCCCACAATTCCTCCTTTTAAGGTTATTTATAATTATTATTGATGTTCTTCTTCCTCATGATGAGTCATGAGTGAAAAGTAAATTGTCGACAACAAAGTAAACACCAGCGCCTGAACAAAACTCGTTAAAAGCGCCAGAAATATAAACGGCACATGCAAAGGAATTCCCGGCAGCCAGGCCGGAGGATGGAAAGCCGACGTAATTAAAATACCCAAGCCGACGAAAATCGCCAGAAGCATATCCTCGCCGGAAATATTACCGAATAAACGCAAAGACAGTGAAATCGGTTTGGCCAACTCCCCTATTATATGAAGCGGGAAATTCAAAGGTACCAAACACCATTCGACAGTCGATTTGGGCGAACCCATAAAGTGATAGATATAACCCCAGGGCCCTTGTTCCTTTATGCCTTCCAGTTGAACATAGAGAAATACGCAAATCGCCAGCGCCAGAGTAGTATTTAATTTCGATGTCGATGAGAACATGCCGGGGAACAAACCCAGAATGTTCATCACGAATATGTAAACGAACAATGTCCCCAGAAACGGCACATACTTGCGGCCTTTTTCACCAAGAATACCAATTACCATATTGGATAATGCTTCTACGGTGAATTCAATGAAATTCTGTAACTTACCGGGTATTATGGTTCTTTTCCGATACACCTTTATACAGAAAAATGATAAGAACAGAATAACCACTCCGGAAAATATCGGCGCGTGCCAGATCATTAGCCAATCCGTAATCGACCCTGGAAATAAAATATGGGCCAACTCGAGCCAATTGGGTAATTCGGGAGCGGCGCCATGCCCGGCCGCTTCACCGGCATGCCCGGCTGCCCCGGCGGCGTGACCGGCAACGGTATGAAGCGTGTCGGCGGCGTGATTGGCGATTATTTGTAAAGTGTCCGCCGTATGCCCGGCGACAGAATGCGCGGTGTCGGCGATGTGTTCGGATGCTTCATGGGCGTGTTCCTGAGTTTGGGCCAGCACATTACTTATAACCAGGGCCAGCTTTTCTATCATAATACTTTCACCTGTGGTTTTGAATCAAGTTGAAGCAGATGACGGCTTAACACTTTTAAAACCGATACCGCCAGTATCGATGAAAAACCCCATACCAGACCATAGATTGGAGGATAGCTCCAGATCACCAGCAAATACCCCAGGAAATAGATGACGGGGAATTTTACCAGCATAAATATCGCTAACAGAACTTTATTCTTTGGTTCGGGCGTTATTAATTGAACGATTAAAAATTTAATCGCAAAAAGATTAAGGCAAGCCCAGAGGCAGCCTAATAAATAGGCAATCGCGAAAGGCATCGAAATATATATTGCCAAAAATGGAAACAGCACCGCGGCCAGAATCAGGGAGGTCTTGATTATTCGGTTGACGAAATCGAGAGTCATTTAGGTTTTCCAGTGCTCTTCTTTATCAGATTGTAAATTTCTTTGGCGGCCGAGGCAAATCCTAACCCCAGCCCGATTATTGAAAAAACACTCCCTGTGCCAAGTCTCCCGTCAACCCAGCCGCCTAAATAATAACCAATCAGCGGAGCCACAACCAGAATCACGGGAATGACTGTCGCGATTGCCAGTTGGCGGTAACCTGAATACTTGTCATTATCCATTCATCCGCCATTCAAAACTCTGCATAATTAAATAATTATTGATTTACAGTCAAGCCTTTTTTGCGATTTTTTTCACATGTTGACAACAAAATGAAAATAACATATTAACATATTTAGCCTTTTAATCAGCTTGGAATTAATAAGTTATCGGGAATTTGCTGAAAATTATATAATAATGATTTATTTCATATTTATAAATAATCATCCTTAAGGAAACCTTTTGAGCATTGCTATATTTATTATAACATTATTGCAATGATTATAACAAAGAGATCAGAAAAAAGGATGAAGAAAATTATTGAAGGAGACACACCCGATGAAGATTTCAATTATTGGCACAGGTAATGTCGGTAGAACTCTCGGCCAAAGATGGGCTGAAAAAGGCCATGAAATTATTTTTGGATCGCGAGACCCTGGCAGTAACAAAGCGATGGAATTAGTTAAAAAAATCGATAAAAATTGTAAGGCGTTTGGGGTTACTAAAGCAGTCGAAGAATCGGCAATAATTGTCCTGTCGATACCCTGGTCGGCTGTCAAAGATACAATTAAAGCTATGGGCAATCTTGACGGCAAAATCCTGATCGATTGTACTAATCCGATCGCGGCTGATTTCAGCAGTCTTTCTATCGGCACGACCACCTCCGCCGGCGAGCAAATTGCCAATTGGGCAAAAGGCGCGAAAGTCGTCAAGGCTTTTAATTCAACCGGTTCGGATAATATGGCCAACCCGATTTACGGCGATCAGAAAATCACCATGCTCGTTTGCGGTGATAATCCCGATGCCAAAAAACAAGTAATGGCTTTAGCTGAAGAGATCGATTTTGAAGCCCAGGATGCCGGCGATATAATCGCCGCCCGTTTCTTGGAACCGCTGGCCATGTTATGGGTTCACCTGGGCTATAAAGTCGGGTTGGGACCGAATTTCGCTTTCAAAATTATCAAGCGATAGTTAATAACTATCGAGGTTGATGGCAAGGTAGAGAAAAATCTAAAGTATGCACATGTTACGTCAAGTCCTTCCCGCAGGGTGTGATCGCTAGGACCTTAAGGCCTGACTTGGATTAGCAGACAGGTCACGCTTCGCTACGACCTGCCTGAACGCAAACCTTTATTTTGTCAACAGTCTGGCGCTATTTCAATAGCATCATTTTCTTTGTTTCGATAATCGCGCCGGCTGTAATTTTATAAAAATATATACCGGATGGTACAGCGTTAGCATCCCATACAAGTCGATAAATACCGGCGGGCATTGATTTATCCGTCAAGGTTTCGATTGACCTGCCCAGTATATCGAATATCTCAATTTTAACATCGGACTGTTTATCTAACGAATATGAAATCACCGTTTGGGCGTTAAATGGGTTGGGATAATTTTGGTTTAGAATAGTCGCGCGGGAAAGAGGCGCATCTGCGCCGTCAATGTTGGTTGGTGAATATAAAAACTGAAAAGCGGCCGCTATGAAAATTGCTCGATCATCGTATCCCGGGTAATTGCTATTGATTCCTTCGGCGCCAAAACCTGCAGTAAGCGCAGAGTAGCCATCACGAACCCCCACCATTGCCGGAGCATCCATTGACGAATACCTGGCTAATACCAGGCCATCGCCCAGCACATCCAGTACATCTTGCGATGACTGATTATTGGGCCCCTCATTGCCGCCGGTAAGAAACCTCAGTCCCTCAAATTCGGTCTCGGTTTCGCCTATCACGGCATGGCTCGTGGTTCTTCCGGTATAGTTTACTTTTAAATAACTATTAAGAAGCAGCATATCCTCCGTTGTGCCACGTTCGGTTAGCCTCTGGACAAAATCCTGGCTGGTCATTAATAGCCGGCCGTTATTATCAAGGTAATTAATTAAGCCATTGACATCCTCTAAAGGCATAGCCTCGGTCCGAGTATCTCCGGTAAACCAAATAACAATCGGATATGAATTTAAATTATCCGCCGGTGAACCCTGAGTAAATATATCCCAGATTTCATATAGTAGATTATGAAAATCCAAAGCATCCGTTAAATATGTTTCCAAATTATCGCCGCTATCATCATCAACCAGTAAAACATCCGGGGTGCCAATTACGAGTCGGCGCGTAAATTCTTGTTGATAACCACCGCTATTGGCCGAAAAAGTTAAAGTGAAAGTAACGAAATTACTTGGAAAGTCATCGGGGATCGAAAAAGTAATTGGATCGGATTGATTATTAAATGGCGTGTTTATCGGTAAATTACCAAAAGATGTCATTGGATCAGAAAATGTAATCCCAGGATCGGATACCGTGACGGTCACAGTAAGGTTTTCAGCTCCGGCCCTTATATTCCTGGCGGTAAACAATAAATTACAGGTCTCCCCTGCCTCTGGACGGCCATTGTTATTGCCGTTATAAGAATCATCGAATTGCAGGCTCAAAAGCTCATATAATGGAGAATCATACATTATATAAAGATCCGCATGCATGATGGAGTCCGAATCGGAGATATAGGCTACACTTACTTCCGATGGTCCATATAAATACAGCCAGGCATTGGGTATGGAAAAATCATCAAAAATTCTGTTATTGGATAATCCCGGCCAGGGGTCGCCGGGGTCGGCGCTATTATTGTGTTCAAGATCGAATTCACCATCGGCTTGTTCGACCGCAACTAAGTACCTGTCCTGGTTGTCGTTATTGTTCTGGGTTTCATCGACATGATAAATTAGCAAGCCGTCACCGGGTAAATAAGAATCAAAAAGCGTCCTTTGACGGTTTTCCACCAAGAAATATTGAAAAAAGGGATCGCCCAAACTAAATAATCTATAGATATCCGGTGCGAATTCTACGGCGTCGATTTGCTCATTGGACAGATTTTCATAAATATCTTGAGGATAAACAAAACCCAGCCGTAGCTTGCACCAGGCATCGAAATGAACTGGCGTTCGGCCGCCATCGGCCCAAACACCGCCGGCCATTATCGACCAAAATCCTACCCCTTGTGAATCATATCCATAATCATAGAGATCCGGCAATCCCAGCACGTGGCCGAATTCGTGGCAAAAAACGCCAATATTTACCATACCAATGCCGCCGTTTTCTTCTGGTTCCATAGAATAACTATAAACATACACACTATCATTAGTATTTATATGGCCATTGGTAACCCAGGCATGGGAATGGATATGATTCAAGTTGCCGGTATTTTCATAACCGGGCCCGGCATGTACAACAAAAAGGCCATCCACCATACCATCGTGATCATTATCATAAGGAGAAAAATCGATATCGGGATCGGCCGCCAAAACCGCATCCTCGGCCAATCGCTGGGCATTTCGTGGATAATCGCCAAATCCGCGCTGTCCATCGGCATAGTAAGTGGATAACTCCGGCATTCTGTACCATTGGGTGACCTGACCTAGTAGCAAGGCCTGCCCATATGATGTCTCAAAGTAATAATCTGACATGCTGCCGGGTTGATACAATCTCTCGGAAAATAGTAGGCTATCAAAATCCTCCGGCTCGGCTGCGAGACTACCATCCGTATATGGCATATCATCGAAATCTGCCAATACTATGATGCAATAAAGCGTATCAATATCAGTGGTTAGACCTAATCTAATCGGATCGGGATTAGCTTGCCAGACTCCTTTTGCTCGAGCCGCGCGGTCGGCCTGTACAATCTGATCCAACTGTCCCGAATGTCTTAGCATCTCGACAATTTCCGGAGCCAATGGTACTGCCAGTGCTGTTTGAATTGTAATTATTAAACCGAATAGCAAACTTAATATTTTGGCCATTATTCCTCCCTTAAAGCAAATTCACACACATCCTTATTTAAGCTTTAAAATTAACACCTAAATATAAAATAATATGGTATTTATTTTAAACAATATATATCTTCCCGAAGCAGTAAATTTAGTATTTTTTCATTTTATTGTAACTTATTGAAGAGCAACAAAAAAGCGGGAGACGAGGCTCGAACTCGCGACAACCACCTTGGCAAGGTGGGGCTCTACCAACTGAGCTACTCCCGCGTGGCAGTGCTAAATATAAAAACCACGCGACCGTTGTCAAGGTAAAATGTTAAAGAGTTCTCCTGTTTTTTTTCTGTAGGTTAAGTTCCGTTTAGCCAAATGCCGGTATTCAATCATCATCGTTGGCTATTTTTATTACTCCTTGAAGCATTATCACGGCTTGGCCGGCGATCAGTACGCGATGATGAAAGCCTTTAGGATCGCTTTTTAATTCAACTATGAGCGCCCCACCCCGTTTCGAAGCCTGGTAGGCCGACATCTTTTTCTTATTGAGCATCATAGACCAATATGGGGTTAAAACGGTATGGGCCGCACCGGTGACGGGGTCCTCATTGATACCAAGACTTGGGGCGAAAAACCTCGATATAAAATCATAAGGATCATGCCCCGGGGCGGTAACGATAATTCCTTTACAGCCGAACGAATCCTCGGCCTGGGCCAGATCACTATAATTTGGAGCTATTTCGCTAATCGCCCGGGATTTAGTGAATCTAAGGAGCAATATTTTGGTTCGTCGGCATTGGAAAGCCTCTTGAAATAGGCTGTCAAGGTCTCTTTCGTGAAGATTCAAAGTTTTGAAAAAATAATCTGGAAGCTCAATGGGCTGCGGATCACCGGCGGGGAAATCAAGCTGGATTAGCTCATCCTGGCGGCTGACCATTAAATCACCGCTTTTAGTGTCAAAGGTCAGCCTGTCATGATTGAGTTCATAGATTTCGTATAATACTTTGGCTGTTGCCAGAGTGGCATGTCCGCAGAGATCGACCTCCGTTGTTGGAGTAAACCAGCGCAATTTGAATTTGTAGGCGTCGACTAATTTACCGGCGGTGACAGGGACAGCGAAGGCTGTTTCGGACAAATTCATCTCCGCCGCGATATTTTGCATAGTCGGTTCATCAAGGGCGGTATCGGATATACAAACACCGGCCGGATTGCCCTTGAAAGGTTCATTGGTAAAAGAATCCACCTGGAATATCGTGATTGAATTAACTTGCTTCATTTTTGCCTCTTTTCCTTTTTCAGATAGCACCTGTGGACTAAATATAGCTTCAAGGGATTAAAGCTGTCAAAAAAATATTGCGTATTTCGAAATATTAATGTATATTTAAGGCATGTTGAGCCGTTTTGCCAAAATTTGTTTAGCGGCATTTTGTATTTTAACCCTCATATATGCCTGCGGCGATAAATCCACCGAACCGGAAGTGCTTTCCAGCGGAAAAATAACTTTTAATAATTCCAGCTACTATACAGTAATTCTAACCACAATGATTCAAAGCCGACCAGGAAATACGGCAACCGGTAATTTGGACCGTCAAATGCCCCCAAATTTCAGACTTGATATTAATAATTTGCTGGATGGCGGATTCATATTTCCCGGAGGAGATAATGTCACTATCCACTTTGAATCGCTGGCCCGCCAGCCGGATAATCCGGACTTGCCTTTGTTTACACGGGTCGTAGCGCTGACCGTAAATGGATTACAGAATGTTCGTATAAAAGGCCAAAACGGCGAATACGATATCGGCGGCAGTTAAGCTTTCACTTAATCAATTATTATTCAATTCTTAACTAACAGTATACAATCAACAAACAAAGATTTTTAAGCTTATAATTGGATTATTTGAAGTTGCATTTCTTTTAGCTGTATATTATTATCTAAAAATCGAATGAGCTTATAAGCGATATTGGGCTTGATTGACGCCCGATTCGTACGAGCGCTGATTCTATTTGATTTGTAGAGGGTGGTTATGACAAAGAAATGGAGAATTCTACTGGCCAAACCAGGTCTTGACGGACATGACCGGGGAATCAAGGTAATTGCGGCGGCCTTGCGGGATGCCGGTTTTGAGGTAATCTATACCGGTTTAAGGCAAACGCCCCAGCAAGTTGTAGCGGCGGCTATTCAGGAAGATGTCGACGCCATCGGCTTATCCATTCTTTCGGGCGCACATATGACCTTGTTTCCGGCTGTCATTGATGGTCTGAAAAAAGCCGGAGCCGATAAGATGCTGTTGTTTGGCGGAGGCATAATAGCCGAATCCGACGCACAGAAGCTAAAGGCTCTGGGAGTAGGCGAACTCTTTACGCCGGGCGCTACGACCGAGGAGATTATTCAATATCTGAATAGCAATTTAAAAGAAAAAAAAGAGAAAATACTATAAATACCAAGGAGTGGAAATGAACAGGTATAATGTCGATGACAGACAACAGGCGATACGGGATAAGGTAACCGAATTCGCGGAAAAATATATAAAACCGGTCAGCAAGGAGCTTGACCATCGTGATGACCCGGATCGTTTCGCGTTGGATCTCTACAAAAAATTAGGCCAGGCCGGCTTTATCGGCTTAAACACCCCGGCTGAATTAGGCGGTGGGGGTAAATCCAATATCGAATATATTACATTAATCGAAGAGCTTTGCTACCATGACCCGGCGGCTTGCCTTCTAAACGCTGTCGGCGAACTGGCTACTTATCCGATCGTCCATTTCGGTAGTGAGGAACAAAAGAAAAAATATGTCCCCAAATGCGTAACCGGCGAGATTATTCCCTCATTCTGCCTGACCGAACCGGCCGCCGGTTCCGATGCGGCTAACCAATCCACCACCGCCGTGCTCGATGGCGATGAGTACGTGATTAACGGCGAAAAGATATTTATCATGCACGGCGACGTGGCCGATCTGTTCGTACTGTTTTTGAAAATCGTCGATCCCGAATCCGAAGCCGAAGGCAAAGCCTCCAAAAAGGTCTCGGCGATAATTGTCGAAGCACGTCAAAAAGGCAAACTGGTTGATGGTATTAAAGTCGCTACCCTGAAGAAAAAGATGGGTATGAGAGCCGCCACCACCGGCCGAATCTGGTTTAACAATTTGAGAGTGCCCAAAGAAAACCTGTTAAATGAAAAAGGCAAAGGATTCAGAATCGCCATGAATACCCTTGACAGCGCCCGTATCGGTGTCGCCGCCCAGGGTCTGGGTATTGCCCAACGGGCTTTGGATGAATCGATAGATTATTCCAAGAAAAGAGTCTGTTTCGGATCGCCTATTGCCAAGTATCAGGCGACTCAATGGAAAATAGCCGATATGTCAACCCAGGTCGAGGCCGCCCGCTTGATGACTTATAAGGCCGCCCAGATGAAAGACCAGGGCATAAAGTATTCATTGGAAGCGGCCCAGGCCAAATTATTCTGTACCGAGGTTTCCAATTTCTGTGTCAATCACGCCATGCAGATACACGGCGGCTATGGCTATATCGGCGAATTCTCGCCTATCGAGAAACTGTACCGCGACCAGCGCGTCATAGAAATCTATGAGGGCACATCCGAGGTGCAAAGGATGGTTATCGCCGGTACGGTGCTAAGATAACAAATATCGAATAGTAAATAATAGCCCCTGCGATTTAATCGATCGCGGGGGTTTTGTTTAAAGGACGTACGAAGATATACCTGAAAATTCGATGAAACTATTGATAAAAAACCCGGCCTTTAATTCTTTTCGCTGTAATTTGCTTTATCTATGGCGGTTTATCGCGACTATTTCGTTTCGCAAAGTTTTTAATTTCTATCTGAACCATTTTGAGTATAAGCGTTCTGTCGTGAAATTAAAATCTCTACCGCCCCAGGTCATTATCGATATTACTAATATTTGCAATCTTAAATGCCCCCTCTGCCCTACCGGCCTGGGCTTAATCGACAGAAGCAAGGGCAGAATGAGTTTTGAGTTGTATGAGGATCTCCTCGACCAGTTGAAAACCAAAACCCAGGTTATCCATCTTTACAACTGGGGCGAACCGTTGCTTCTAAAGGATTTTCCGCGCTATTGCGAGATTGCCCGGCATAAAGGATTCGTTGTTTCCACCAGCAGTAATCTATCGATGAAACTGGATCAACAACAGGTTATCGATATAATCAATTCGGGGCTTGACAGATTGATCGTATCATTCGACGGTTTGACAGAACGGACATACAATATGTACCGTCTGGGCGGAGACTATAAACGGCTATTGGAAAATCTGGAATTATTTATCCAAACGAAAAAATCGTTGAGGAAAAAATATCCCCTGATTGTCATCCAATTTGTCAGACATAAAGGCAATCAGACGGAAATTGCCGACCTGGCGAACACGTGCTATAAACTGGGCGCGGATAAATTCCAGGTAGTAGATATATTGCTTCCGTTCGGCCAGGGAAAGGATCCTGTTTTGATTGAACGGTGGATAACCGAGGATAGGTTGCATACAAAAAATGAAGGCTTCGAATTTAGACAGAGTGATCTTGGCAAGGTTTGTGAACATCTTTGGAAATACCCGGTTATCAACCACGATGGCTCTATATCACCTTGTTGTTTTGTTTATTTAACCAATGCTGACATGGGTAAAATAAATCAGTCCAGCTTTATAGCCGCATGGAATAGCGAAAAATACCAAACCGCCAGGAAGATGTTCGCTGAAAGAAAGATAGTCGACTGCCCGCCCTGTTCAGGTTGTTCTTTATTGAAATCATATTTAGATGAAGTAAAACATTAGGCAAAAAATTGCCGCGAAGAATCAAAAAATTCGATCCTCCGCGGCAAACGGAAACCCCCACAACTATTTCTATCAGCGCACTGTTAACACAGATTTCAAACTATCCAACAAAACCTTACCGGTACTGTTTTTCTTCCTGGTCGCTAATTTAAGCCTGTTTTTCGATGATGCCAGACTGTCAGTTAAGCTTATCAGGTAATTAATTTGTCCCACATGATAGGTTTCGTGAATATAGCCGTTTATAAGATATTTGCCGATATTATCATAAGCGCCCCAAACTTGCTGGCTGAGAAGATCCGCGCCCCCATTATTAATATGAGTCACTAATTGACTGCCGAATTTCGATAACAATTCCATAAGATAATCCGAATGCGGGTATTGAGACGGGTCAGGCAGAGGTTTTGTACCGGAGGAAAATAGGCTTTGCAAATCGAGGATTTTCGGCGACTCCCCTAGTAGTTCTAACACGCTGGCTCGCGAAACCACGATATGGCCCAAAATCCAGATTATCGGATTATGCCTCTGATTCGGCCTGATAAATAATTTCGCCTTATCCATCGGGATAATATGCTTCATCAGGTAGCCGGTGTTATATTTAAACAGGTCTGATATTAAGTTTTCGGTTTTCATATTGCCTCCTTTTCTCAGTTTACAAACATGTAAATTCAATGCCAGAAACGTTTATTTCTGGAACATTAGTTTTAATCTTTTAACAAACAACATCTTATAGAAAATGCATTATGGCTTAAACTAACTTTCTAAATAAGAAAAACGCTAAAATTATGGTTCAGAAGTCGCTCATTGCGCATTAATCGCACAGGCAATCTGCCAGAAATAGTATAATTGGCGAGTCATTTCGTGGTGGATAAATTTCCGTATATATAGGTTCAGTGAATTTTATTTTAATTAATTCACGGAAATAAAGTGTCGCACCATTTTCCTTTACTTCTAATTTCATATTATTTATAATATTTTCTGAAGATTGTGAAAAAGTTCGCTAATTGGCTGAAAGCGATGTTCTTTCAATCGCTTGAGTCTTGTCGCATAACATATTGGAGGCATCGTGAATATATTGAAAGTAGCGGTTATCGGCGGCGGAACAATGGGCAACGGCATCGCCCATGTTTTCGCGCAAAACGGATATGATACTACTCTGGTCGAAACTAAAAAGGAATACCTTGATCGGGCAATGGCTTTTATTAAAAGTAATCTCGAACGGCAGGCCAAAAAAGGCACTATCGAAGCCAAAGATATTTCAACCACCATAAGCCGAATAACCCCCACCCTGAAATTGGATGATGCCAGGAATTCGGACCTGGTCGTCGAGGCCGCTTATGAAGATATGAATGTTAAAAAGGAAATTTTTCTTACGCTCGATAAAATCTGCCCTAAGGATACTATATTGGCCACTAATACATCATCTTTATCGATCACCGCGATAACATCAAACACCAAAAGGCCGGATAAGGTTATCGGGATGCATTTCATGAATCCGGTACCGATCATGAAGCTGGTTGAACTGATCCGCGGCCTGGCAACATCCGATGATACGTTCACTGTTATCCGGGAGCTCTGTATTAAGCTGGGTAAGACTCCGGTTGAGGTCAGCGATTTCCCCGGTTTCGTCTCCAATCGTATCTTGATGCCGATGATCAACGAGGCCGCTTTTTGCCTGATGGAAGGTGTTGCCAAAGAAGAAGATATCGATACGGTCATGAAACTGGGTATGAACCATCCCATGGGGCCGCTGACGCTGGCCGATTATATCGGGTTGGATGTCTGCCTGGCGATCATGGAAGTATTATACAACGGCTATAAAGATTCCAAGTATCGCCCCTGCCCGCTTCTGTGGAAAATGGTTCAAGCCGGTTATCTGGGACGCAAAACCGGCAAAGGTTTTTACGAATATAACAAATAATAATAATCAAGGATGGTAAGAAATGGATTTTGAACTTGGTGAAGATCAAAAATTGATGGCGGAAGCGGCGCGCGAATTCGCCGAGAAAAAGCTAATGCCGATCGCCGAGAAGATGGACGAAGAAGAGGTCGTGCCTCCGGAAATTTACGCCGAATTGGCCGAACTGGGCTATTTCGGGATGCTTCTACCCGAGGATTTCGGCGGACTGGATCTCGATACACTATCGTATGCCTGCGCTATGGAGGAGCTGGCTCGCGGGTCGGCCTCGGTGGAGGTTGGCCTGTCGGTGCACAATTCACTTTGCTGTCGGGCTATTTATGAATTCGGCTCCGATCATCTGAAGAAGAAATATTTAGAAGACATGGCCAGCGGTGAAAAAATCGGCGCCTATTGCCTGACTGAACCCGGTTCCGGTACCGATGCCGGCGCCATGAAAACAACCGCGACGGAAAGCGGTGATAGCTATGTTCTAAACGGCACGAAATCGTTTATAACCTCGGCAGGCTTTGCCAAGGTGTTTATCGTATTCGCGCTCACCGATAAATCGCTCGGCCCGAAAGGGGTTTCCTGTTTCGTAGTCGATAGCGGCACGCCCGGTTTGAATATCGGCGCTAAAGAGAAGAAGATGGGCATGAAACCATCTGACACCCGCGAAGTTTCCTTTATCGATTGCAAAATACCCAAAGACAATCTTATCGGCGAAAAGAACAAGGGATTCAAAATCGCCTTAAGCCTTCTGGACAACGGCCGGGTCGGTATTGCCGCTCAGGCTCTGGGTATAGCTCAAGCGGCATTCGAGGAAGCTTTCAAATACGCTCACGAACGCGAGCAGTTCGGTCAGCCAATCGCGAATTTCCAGGCGATTCAATTCAAGCTGTCGGATATGGCGATGAAAATCGAAGCCTCACGCCTGCTGGTACATAAAGCGGCAGTGCTGAAAGATCAGGGGCGCGCCTCCAAGTATTGTTCGATGGCCAAGCTGTTTGCCTCGGAAACTGCCAACTGGGTAGCCAATCAGGCGGTGCAGATTCACGGCGGCTATGGCTATGTTAAAGAATACGCGGTGGAAAGATATTTCCGCGACGCGCGCGTGACCGAGATTTATGAGGGTACATCGGAAGCTCAGCGGATGGTGATTTATCGCAATCTCGATAAGAAGGGCAATTGAGCAATCGTAAATTTGACAATCAGACATTTAAAAGTTTAGGATAAATTATGTGGACAACACCCGAACACGATAAGTACAGACAGAAAATCCGGGAGTTCGCCGAAAGCGAGGTTGCCCCTTACGCCACTCAGATCGATCACGATCAGGTCTTCCCCCACCAGATTCTCCCCCGCTTGACCGAACTCGGACTTCTGGGCATGCAGGTAGACAAGAAATACGGCGGCAGCTATACCGATACGCTGACCTACGCGATAGCTGTCGAGGAGCTTTCGCGGGTTTGCGGTTCGACCGGTATCACCGTGGCGGCGCACAATTCGCTGGGCAATTTCCCGATCTACAAATTCGGCGATGAGGCGCAACGTCAAAAATATTTGCCGGATATCACCTCCGGTGGTAAGCTGGCGGCATTCGGCTTAACCGAACCGGGCGCCGGTTCGGATGCCGGCGGTACCAAGACATTCGCCGAAAAAGTCGACGGCGGCTATAAGGTCAACGGCACCAAGT
>CAZFSN010000009.1:0-30023 GCA_964521815.1 uncultured Ignavibacteria bacterium
TAATATTTACGAGCTTTCCGGCTATGATGGGCCGGGCCATGATATGCTGTTCGATGCCGATACAGTTGAATTTGATGCGATAAGTTACGGCACGCGTCACACTTTTAAGGTCGGTTATTATCTCGCAAGTACAGGCAACATTGCCAGAGACCTATATTATATTGGCGGCGCAACAGATACATCGATAACATTTAGCGGTTCTTATGCCGCCGATATAGCCATCCAAAGAACATTGAATATTCTGGTGATGGGCAACAACGACTGCCCGGTAGGCAACGCGAATGTCACGGTTGTCAATAATTACGGCCATACGGTTTTGTCCGGCTCCACCTCGGGTAATGGCTTGTTAACCGGACCGGTGACATATTATTTTGAAGCGAGGAGCACTCCGGATTCTCTCAATTACAACAATTTCACGATTACCGCCGTTAAAAGCGGAGAGACCGAGATAACCACGGTGACAGTCGACAGAACCCACGCCTCAGCCACTCTGCAATTCGATAATGTCGCTGGCGATTGCGATGTGGATAATACGCCGCCGGGGGCAATCTATGATTTGAACGCGATTCCCGGCGAGGACCATGGCGAAATAGCCTTAACCTGGACCGCCCCGGGTGATGACGGTACTTTCGGCATCGCCGATCATTACGATATCCGCTATTCCACCAGCGCGATTTTTGAATCGAATTGGAGCTCGGCCAACTCCTGCGCAAGCCCCCCTACGCCGGCCTCCCCCGGCCAGATTCAGACTTATACGATTGATGGCTTAGCCGAAGGGGAGGCATATTTCGTAGCCATAAAAACCTACGACGATTATGATAACGCGTCAGCCATATCCAATCTGCCGGATACGTTCGCCGCGGGTATCGCGGTGCCGGTGCAGTTGGCCACTGATATTGACATTGAAAACTTTACGGTAGAGTTAACAAGCTCGGTCGTGGAATCATACGAACCGTTATACTATAAATTCATGCTCGATTCACTGGAAAATTACCCTGATCCCATGATTACCCTGGACTTGCTGGCAGACGTGGTCGCTACGGCCACGTATTCCGATTTATCGCTTGAGGTGACATATTATTGGCGCGTCTGCGCGGTAGCCGCCGATAATTCGGATTCGAGCGCCTGGTCGTCATCCACATCATTTAATCTGATGACCGGTGTCAACCAAACTCTGACTTCCGCTGATTGTGTTTACCCCCTGGCCGGTGATATTGTCGGTGCGAATCGGCCATATCTGGAGGTCAATAATTTAACTGATATCAGTCAATACTACTTTCAACTTTCAGATAACAGCCAATTCAATTTCTCTGTCGAATCAGGGGCGGTGGCCAAATCATCCGGCCTGACCACCACCTGGCAAGTACCTGATCCACTCGAAAATGGCGGTCAATATTTCTGGCGGGTGAGCTCCGACAGCTCGGCCTGGACATCGGCGCTGGCGTTCACGGTCCAATTGAATGTCCATCCATACCCTAATCCGTTCCGGCCATCCGAGGGCCATTCCCAGATTGTTTTCACCAATCTGCCGGAAAACGCCGATTTGACGATATCGACGATATCAGGCAATATAGTTTTGGAACAAAATGATATCGGTCCTGATGATTGGGCCTGGGACGTTAAAAACGAAAGCGGCAAAGATTTGGTATCAGGAATTTACCTATACAGCATAAGTTCCGCCGCCGGGTCGACTACGGGCAAAGTGGTCGTGATTCGATAAAAGTACTTTTCGCTATAGCTGCCCCAAAACTTTTTCTATAATTTTATCGGTTTTTTCACTACGTTTGATATTTCATTAAGGCAATCCGTGAAATTATAGTTTGACTGTTTTGAAAATATTATGGGATTGGCAAAAACGAATAAAAATAATTCCGCGCCGGCAACCAAATAAATCTATAATAACCGACATGATATTATCCGGGGTGGAGTCCTGCATATTTTAGCGCGGTTATATAATTTGCCTGCGGTTAACAAATAAAAAGGGGCCGCTAATAAGCAACCCCTGTAATTTTTATATTCAATTTGCCGGGTTCAAGCGAAATCAGCGTAGAATTTTTTATAGTTAATCTTGCTAAGAGTCATTTTGGATAATTTTTCGACAAGCTTTTTATGAATATCCGCCCAAAACTCCGTAGCGGCGTGTTTGTCAGTGGGGACATTCTGGGGATTATCGTACTTTATCATCCCAATAAATGAGCCGTCAACGGCTTCAATAATATCCAGAAAAGAAATTTCGGCCCGGCTTTTTGTCAGACGATAGCCGCCGTGTACGCCCCTTTTGCTGGTCAACAGACCTTGTTGAACGAGCCTTTTGAGGATTTTAGCCAGATATTCTCTCGGAACTAATTCGTTTTTTGAAATCTCATTTATGCTGCATCTGCTTTTTCCAGCCGCCGCCGAGATATAAATCATGGCTTTGAGGGCAATATCCTCGCTGGTAGATAACATCATACCATCCGCTCCTTTAAATTAATTATTCGATAGATTCTAATTTCCCATCTTCCGCCCATATTTATATGATATGACGATGTCTATGTCAAGAATAAAGAATATCAAGAAATTAGAAATTATTTAATATGCTATCGGAGCATAAATTCCGGTTACCTGGAAGATAATTAGCAATATATATTTTAAAGCGCCCCGATAAGGGATTGCCAAATCTATTTAAGGATTATGGTTTTAATTATAATCTGATAGTTGTTTTTATATTGGCCAACATTTCAGCTTGATGTTCTAAAAACCTCCAACCGCTATATTGCCATTGACTGTGCTTAGCGCGATATGCCCATCGCCATCGCCCAGAATACCACTGACCGAGGAGTTGGTAATGATTTCATTTTGAAGATTAAGGCCGGAAATAGTTATGTTGCCATTGACTACGGACGCTGTAAACTCCGAGGACGTGGATTGCGGAATACTTAGCCCTATACCGCCGTTAACGGTGGACATTGTAAGCGTTCCAGCCGAAGGTAAAGTCATATTACCGCTGATCTGGCCATTGACAAGGCTGACCAGCGCGCTGCCCGTGATGTTATCCAAGCCTATGTGCCCGTTGACGTTACTGACAGTAATACCGTTGCTGATCGAATCTACAACGACCGTGCCATTGACGCTGGATGTTGATATCACGAAATCATCGGGCACAATAATATTATATATAACTTCATAATTTCGGCCGTGTGATTCGTCCGGTTGAATCGTCCTGATATTTATCTCATGAGCCATGTCGTGGACACTGACATCCAGCAGGGCCAGATGTTCCTCCGCGTCTTCAACGCTTTCGGAACGAACGCGTTTCGTGCCGGCGATAATTACCGAATCGAAATCAGCCCGACCGGTAATAGATATAGACCCGTTGACGGCCTCAAGCCTTAGAAATGTTTGGTCGGCCACTTCAATTGGAAATAAAAAATCATCCTCCGCTATGAAATCAGTGTTTTCGACATTTGACTCCCAATGGACTGATCTGCCGCCGTCACAACCGGCAATATATAAAATGCCGGATACCAGCATTGCCATAAATAGTATTTTAACGACTTTATTCATTATTCAAATCTCCTTAAAAACATTGCTAAAACGAGTCAAACATTAAGTTTCAAGACTATAATTATTACGAAATCAATTATCAAAAGTTGCGGGATAAATAGATATCTGGCACTATCAGGCTTTAACTTCCAGCCTTAGAAAGTTATCTGAAAAAATAAAGGCCCGGCCAGGCCGGACCTTTAAAGTCGGAAATATTATTGATGTTTCTAAGATGCTACTCCGACAGTTTTGCCAGTACATCTTCAGCGTGATTCTCAGGTTTCACTTTATCGTAAATATACTTAATAACTCCCATCTCGTTCAACAAAAATGTTTTCCTGGCGGTTCCATAATATTTCTTGCCATACATGTTTTTTTCAACCCAGACACCGTACTTTTTGACGACTTTTTTATCTGTATCCGATAGCAGGGTGAACGGCAGATTGTACTTATCGATAAATTTCTTGTGCGACTCTTCGGAATCGATCGAAATTCCTATAACCTCGATACCGGCCTTTTTATATTCAGCAAAACTATCTCTGAATGAACAAGCCTCTGTAGTACAGCCCGGGGTATCATCTTTGGGATAAAAATATAAGACTACCGGTTTGCCCCGGTAATCGCTAAGCTTGTGTTTCTTGCCCGCCTGATCCGTCAAAGTAAAATCGGGCGCTTTCTTGCCTATCTTAATCATATTTCCTCCACCGCCGGATTTTCGAATTGTCGTAAATCAATCGTCTAATCATGTCAGATATAGTAACCCGCATATGGTTGTTATAGTTTCATCTTTCACTTACTATCAGTCTAAATCGCATCGGTTTTGAATGACATTGTAAATAATAATATTAAAATTTCTACGAAACAACTTGACCTTTCAACGCGTTAATACTATATAAAGACATCAACCGGATTTATAGATAAGATCTCTTATCAGGCTAAACGGAAAGGTGAGCTATGAGCGAGCGCGTATTGAAATCTCTCTATAGGATCGAATTAGGATTGACCGAATATAAAAGCACCTGGAATCTGCAAAAGAAACTGGTGAACCTTCGAGCCGATGGCAAAATACCGGATTGTCTGATAATGACCGAACACGAACCGGTATTGACGATGGGGCGGGCAAATTCACATGATAATTTGTTGTCCGCGCCCGAGGAACTTCAGAAGCTTAATATTGAACTCTATAAAGTAGAACGCGGCGGTGATATAACGTTTCATGGGCCCGGTCAGGTTGTGGCTTATCCTATCATAGATTTATCTGCGCGTGGCCGTGATCTTCACAAGTACCTTCGGGATTTGGAACAGGTGGTTATCGATACTCTGGAGGAAATGGATATCGCCGCGACTACCAAAAAAGGATTAACCGGGGTTTGGGTGCAAAACCATAAGCTGGCCGCTATCGGCGTGGCTGTCTCCCGATGGATTAGCTATCATGGCCTGGCATTAAATGTCAATACCGATCTTGACTTTTTCAAACATATCAATCCCTGCGGCATAACCCGTTTTCCGGTCGGTTCGATATCATCCATACTGGGCAAACAGGTTAATTTCGATAAAGTCAGCAAAATGCTGTCGGCAAATTTCGCCCGCCTTTTCGGATACGACATGAAAACCGTCGGCAATATCACCGAACTTTCAACCGAACTGGCGGTTGCCTGACAACAACAAGATTGCGGCCGCGTTCACCAGAATTGAATAATTAATCCCAGAGGGTATCAACATGAATATCACGAACTCCCGGATAGATCGTTATATAACAGATATTTCGCTCGAAGCCCAGTTGCCGGAATCCAACAGGGTTCTACGCGATATGGAGGCATATGCCAAGCAACATCATTTCCCGATTATCGGTCCGCTGGCCGGCCGGCTGTTAAGACAACTGGCGATAATATCCGGCGCGAAAAATATATTTGAGATGGGTTCCGGTTATGGCTATTCGGCTGTCTGGTTTGCCGCCGGTATCGCTAGAGGAGGCCGAATTATCTGTACCGAAGGGTCGCCTGAAAATAAAAAACTGGCGTTGAATTATTTAAAACAGGCCGGGTATGATGATCTGGTGGATTTTAAGGTGGGGGACGCCCGCGAGATTATTAGAAATTACCCCGGCCCGTTTGATATTATTTTAAATGATATCGATAAAGAACAATATCCCGAGGCTTTCGACCTGGCCATCCCGCGTTTAAAAAAGGGCGGGATTTTTATTACCGATAATGTGCTCTGGTCGGGCCGAATTTTCGATGAAAACCCCGATACGGCCACTAAAGGCATACTGGAATTCAATCGGAAATTGTTTGAATCGAAGGAGATGTTTTCCTCGATAATCCCTATCCGCGATGGCCTTGGGCTGGCGGTAAAACGTTAATATTTCAGCGATTGCCTCATATTTTCGCTATTTTGCCATCTTAATCGGTAATCGTCGTAACTCGTTTTTAAAATAGAAACAATACTATCGATTTACTTGTCCTGATTGACTTAAATATTTGACATGTTGTTAATATTCCTTGATATAGACCGATAAGGAAATAGTTAAATTATTTTAAAGGAGGAAATTATGTTAGTCTGGTGCGCCCTGATGTTCTGTCTGGGGATAGTGGCATTTTTGGACTCCATGTTTAATTATGGCGAGATTTTCAGACGGATCAATTCGGTTTTGTTTTTGCTGGTATCACTGGGTTTATTGGTCAGAACCAGCATGAAAATCAAACTTCGCTATGTCGAAAATCTGCAGGCCAGGCTCTCCGAACTTGAAACGCTGACCGGAACCAAAGCGCCGCAGACAGATTGGCAAAAAAGCAATAAAAAGCAGCCGGTGGCTTAGTTAGCTTGATTTAATCAGGTTAAGGTACGCGCGGGCTTTTTCAATTAATGGAGAGTCCGGGTACTCAGTCACCAATTGATTTAAGAGTAAGTCGGCTTTATCGGGCCGACTTATTTCTTTGTAATAAATTTCAGCCAGGTTAAATAACACGCGATCGGTGAATAGCCCATCGGGACAGGCGGTCTGATAATGCTCATAAGCCCCGGTGGCTTGATCCCACATTTTAATCTCCGCATAAGTTTCCGCCAGACTGAATAGTACATATTGATACGCTTTAGAATCGCTGAAATCAGAGGCTTTTTTAAGGTCATCTATGGCAAGATTGGGATATCCGCTGTATTCATGGCGGGCCGCGTTCGCCAAATAATACAAAACCGTATCTTTAGGAGCATCCGCCATCAGCGATAACCGGTCCAGGCAGTCGTTGACGTAGAAACCGGATGGATTCCGCGCCGCTAAAAGATTATAGCCCTGATTTGCCTTTTCGAAATCATATGTCATGAACGATATTTCCGCCTGCAAAAAAGCCGCCTTTTCGGACATCTCACTTCCGCCCCGGCCGATTAAGGGACTATTGAGCCTGGTTTGGGCTTTATCGAAATCGCCCTTCAGCATATCTATTTCAGCCAGTCTCATCAAAGCTTGCGGAGCAAAATTAGATCGCGTCATTTCGGTCAGGTGGGTAAATATCACTGACGCCGAATCATAGTTTTGCAGGTCATTGGCGTAGATATCGCCGGCGGTAAACATAGCCTCGGCCCGGACATCAAGTTCAAAAGCGTTATTTTCAATCAACTTCAATAATTCGAAAGCCGGACTGTAAGAACCCAATTTTGCCAGGCTTTTAGCTTTTAAAATAGCGACGTTATCATACTGTCGATCTTTTACTTTCGCGGCATAATAGTTGGCGGCTTCAACGACCATCGCGTATTCCCCCTGGTCATAGCAAAACTTGACGAAACCCTCCAAAAACATCCCTCGCGATTCGGAAAGGCTATCGGCTTTTTTATAATTTTCAAATGCCATGGCCAGGTTTTTAGTGATTACCTGGATATCGCCTAAAATAATGTACAAACTGGGATTGTCGGGATCATCTTTGAGAGCCTGATGAACCACCTGTTCTATCAGTTCGGGCTGATCGGATTGTTGAAAAATCGTAATTACCTGATGCGACAATCGAAAAACATCTCTGGAATCATAATCCTTACGCAAAATTTTCAGGTATTCTGAAACGGCCTGCGCGTAATTACGTTGGGCAATGAATAGATCGGAAAGTTCATCGGAAAATATATCCGGCTTTTTCAATATTATTCTGGCCCGTTTATACACGGAGGCGGCCTCATCGTAAAACCCGAAACCTTGATAATAATTAGCTAAAATCAGATAATTCGATATGGATGAGTCGGCGGCCTGAAACGCTTTTTCCCACGTAGAAACAGCCAGGCTAAGGCTATCATTTAAGAAATAGGCTTCACCCAATTGACATAAGATTGAAAAATCTTGCGGGTTAGCCCGGTATTCCGCCATGACCAGATCCATCAGAGCGGTATAATTTTTATTGTTCCGATAGATATTTTTTCTCGCCGTGTCTAATTCCGGAAGGTTGCCGTAGGCGCTTTCCAGCGATTCGACTATTTCAAGCGCCCTTTGATAGTTAGCGCTATTGATTAACTCATAGGTTTTCCGCAGAGCGCGCCTGAGATAGTCATCATCTTTAGATAAGGTCGTCCCAATTTGACCTTCATTTTGAGTCTGGGCTAACAGTTGGCCGCTTTCTCCAATAGTTACAAATAGTAATAGAAACGTGAGAAATACTATCTTCTTATTCACCTGCTTGATCCTCGGCCAAAGCCTTAAAATATTCCTTGATTTGATTTTCATAGCGGCGCGGATATTTTTCCGATAGCGCTTTCTTGATATCCTCGGCCAGTTTTTCATCCTGATTCGCGCCGAAATCAAGCAAGGAGGGGCCGCGCCTGATTATATCATCGCCGGTGCGAGCCTGGCGTTTTCGCGAATAATCCCGCTTGTGAACCGACTTCTCGGCGTCCAAAAGCCGGGAGAGGATTCTTTCCTGTCTTTCGATCGTGCTGTGGTCGGGACTGTTGCCGCGAAGCTGCTCCACGACTTTTTTCATCTCCTGTTCTATTTGATCCAAACGCCCCAGAACATTGTCCGGATTGCCATACTCCTCGGTCAATTCCTGAAGGCTCTTGCGTATTTGTTCCTGCTGATCGGCCAGCCTTTGCATAGCCTGTTGTCCGGCGATACTCATCATCTGCCCCGGCATAGGCATAGGAATCATCTGTGTGCCTTGATTGCACTGCTGTTGTTGCTGGGCCATCTCACTGAGTTTTTTCATGAGAGACTCCATGCCCGTTCCCGATGATTGACACTGGCTGGCCTGGGTGAGCGAATTTAGAAGCATCTGCACAGTTTGGTTCAAGGCTGCCATCGCCTCGGTTTGGTTTTTAGTCGAGCGGCTGGGAGATCTACCGTTCAGCTGTTCGATAGCTTTTTGCATACTGGCCAGAGCGGAGCCCAACCTCTCCAAAATCGCCGAATTAACAAAAAGCGTTTCCTTCGTCAAATCGGAAACTTTGGCCGCAACCCTGTTACAGGCCGACTGGAGATCGAATTGATCTTTGGCGATTTCGCGGGAGTTGTCAAGACGCGTAGTCGAAACATTGGTCGAATCGATTATATCTTCCTGTTGATGAGACAGGTATAAAATATCGGCTATCGCTTTTTTGAGCATGGCCGTGATTTTTTCCAGTTGTTCCGACTGCATCTGCTGCAGCATCTGCTGAAACATCTGCGCGATATCACTGAAATTTTTCTGAATTTTCTGACCCGATTGGGAACCGTCCTTTTTATTGCACGAACCCATACACTGCATCATCTGCGACATTAACTCATCGAGTTCTTTTGAATTCAGCTTGTCACCGGCTTTCTGCATCTGGTTTTCAGGCATCATTTTCAGTTCATCATTTAGCTTCTTGGCTTCATCGAATTGATCGCGCATGCTTTTAAGTCCCTGGTCCTGGCTTTTCTGCGGTTTTTCCAGATCGGAAAAATCTTTTTTACCCTGACATTGACCGAGTTTATCATTTATATCCTGCTGTTGTTCGGCCAGTTTTTCCGCCATTTTTGCCAGCGTATCCAGTTTCTGTTCAAGCTGATATTTCTGCAGAAGCGCCATCATTCTGTCAAGGTTTTCATTGACCTGTTCCACGGATAATTGGAAATCTTTCATGGCTTCCTGGAGTTTCTTCGGATCCATCTGGGCCAGCGCCTCTTGAAGTTTCTTCATGGCTTCTTTAAGTTCCGGTGGAGCTACTTCCTCGAATAGCTGTCGAAGTTCTTCCATCTTCTCCAGCATTTCCGCGGTCGCCATCTGGTTTTTTTCGAATTTATCGATAGCCTGGTCCAATTGCTTGGTAATATCTTCGAGCTTCTTGGCAATCTCCTGTTGACGGTCGAGAGTTTGTTGAATCTGCTGTTTTTTCTCCCAATCCATTTCGGTGGATTTCATCATTTCGCGGGAAATATTTTCCAGTTGGTCGCGAAGTTCTTTCTGACTGGCGACAGCCTCCTCGAAATCTTTGAACATCTCATCCTGGGTGCCGGTTATATCGGCCATGATTTCATCCAGACTGGGCAAGCGGGCGCTGAAAGTTTTGCTGACCCCGGATTTCGCGCCGGATACGGCATCGTTATCGAAAATCTCCAAATAATAATAAACGAGATCTCCCGGCATCATATGCAGTGGTTCCACATACCAGTCATAAGTTATCTGATTTTCGCTTTCCTTGTCGAAATCGGTTTTTATAGTCTGCCGCTGTTTGTTGGATTCCCTGCCTTCCGAATATGTCCAGTATACTAAGTCGAGTTTCGAGAAACCGAAATCATCATAAATGGCGGCCGCCAGCGGTATCAACATTCTGTCATCCAGATCGATATCGACGGCCGGGAAAGTGATCTGAACCTGCGGCGGATAATCCTCGAGACTGACCAAATCGTATTCGATCGGGCTGGGATTTTTCAAACCGGCCGAGTCGGCAATCTCGACATGATAACTGCCGTTGTGATTTAAAACAAATTTGCCGGTGATATGATCTTCGCTTATATCCAACCGCTTGCGTGTGCTGTCATCGAACACAAAAAAGGCGTTCTCCGCCGGCTTATTGAGATGTCCTTCGAAATTGATTATCGTGCCCTTGATAGCCGTCACCGAACCGTCGTTGGCCGGCAAAACTTGCGATTGGAGACCGGTATATGATGGAAAATCTAAAGTGATCGACACATCCGCCAGCCGCGGTGGATCAATTATCGTGATTTTGCCGATATCTGATTTTACTGCTTTGGCCTCGGCATAATACTCGATATCACGTTTTATCTTACGGAATGTATAGGTGAACACATCGGCGTTTAAATCGCTTTCTTCTCCGGATTTTTCGGTCGGTACCGTAATCCATTCGCCGTCATCGAACCTGAATTTCAGATCAATTCGCTTAACTCTTTCACCCGAGGCGGTCACTCGCAAAGTAACATCATCGTTTTTGACCGCTTGATGAGAGATTGGGCTGATTGACAAGGTCAGGTTCGTCGGCTTGTCAATATCCATTAGGGGATGCAGAAATAATAAACCCGCTTGATTGAAAGTCTGGCTCGATATCGTGATGGCTAAAATCATAACAATAGCCGCCAGAGCGAGACGATAATAAGGTTTTTTACTTTTCACCACTATGACATTAAAATCGAGGTCTTTTATCTCACTGCCGGCATCCTCAATTGTTTTTTCAATCAGTTCGACAGAATAATTTTCGCGATTTGAGGTCAACTTATCATAAAGCTGAAGGGCGGCTATTAAGCGTGATTGCAATTTGCCGTAAAATTTCTCTAACTTCAGGGCGATTTCGGTTAAAAGTCGTTTTTGAGTTAGCGGTTTTATTATTATTAAACCCGCCGCCAGAGCCAGGCTGATAATCCCGGCGCACAACAAGATGACTCTAAGGGCCGGACCGGGCCAAAAAATACCGGTAACCAGCCACAGAATAAAAATAAAACCGGCCAACCCGGCCAGCCAATCGATCAAACCTTCAAACGCCCGCCGTCTGCCAATAGCGGCGCCGGTTGTAAGAAGTCTTGAAACTATCGATTTATAATTTGTATCAGTCATATTCTTCTAATGAGTCATAGCATACGTTATAATATTCGCGCCCATTTTCAAGGCCGCCTGGTGTTTTTCAGGCGGATCGTTGTACACTTCATAATCTTCCCAGCCATCGCCGATATCGCTTTCGTACACGAAGAAGACCACCAGCCTATCTTCCCAGAACAACCCAAAACCCTGAGGCGGCTTATTGTCATGTTCATGGATTTTCGGCAGGCCATTGGGGAATTTGTAAGGGTCATGATAGATTTCATGATTAAACGGTATTTCCACTAATTCCTTTTCCGGAAAAACCCTCTTCATCTCGCGCTTAAAAGCGGTGATTAGCCCGTAGCTATCATTCGCGAAAAGGAAGCCGCCGGAGGTTAAGTATTCTCGCAATGCCGTTACTTCCTGATCGGTTAATTTAATATTCCCGTGCCCTGTCAAATACAGAAAGGGATAGTTATATAATTCCGGATCGGTCGCCTGAATATTCACTTCCTTATCGATTACGGCAATATTAGTTTTTTCGGCTAAAAACTTGTGCAGATTGGGTAGAGCCGACCGCCCCCAATACCAGTCGCTGCCGCCGCTGTAGCGCAAACGGGCCACGGTTAAAGCCGAGGGGTCCGTTTTAGATGATCTGAATTGGGCATCGCCGCCGGTAAATAACAGAGGTAAAAACGCCATTATTAGCAAAAGTTTTTTCATCATTTATTAATACGTCCCAGAAGACCTATAGTTTAACATATCATGCCATAATTTCCGGCTTTTATTCAATATAGCCGTGAAGAAGAATAAGTCAATGTCAAATCATCAGAGCGTCAGTCCATTGATATTTTTTAGTTGCATAATGGTGTATAATGATTATAATGATTTAAGTACTGAGTCTGAAAGTGTATTATGAGGGACTTTAAATTTAAAAAGGAGTTTGCGACTCCAATCAAGACTACTTTCTATGGCGATTTCGATATCGATTTAGCCAGGCCGGCAGTTGTTCTAAATTCCCGTCAAACCAAAACGCCTTGCGGCAATGATCCTTGGGTTGAAGGTACTATTAAAGCAGTCCGGCAAGTAATTAGCTGGAATATGACATTGCTTACCGGTATCGGCATGAACACCTGGGAACTGGCTCTATGGGCCTGCGGCCATTATGGAGGAAATCAAATTGTTATATATCCTGTTCGCGAATCCGATGAAATAGACCGGATTATCGCCGGTATAAGCCGGGATTTCGGCCTCGATTCAGCCCGAACCGGCTGGTTGTTTTTCGAGGCCGCCGCGAAAGCCAGATCGCCCAAGATAGACTGGCCGGTCCGTGACAGGCTGGCTTTGCATTTCGCCAAAACAATTTTACCAATAAGCATCCGGCCGAGCGGCAATCTTGAAAAGCTGATAAATTCCTCAAAAAATAGCGAAATCATAGATGATTTTAGAGTCAAGTATAAAGAGTCAAATCGCCATGAAAATATTAAACTGGACGATATTAAAATAACTATGCCGCGTAAAAACTGGGACTACATTGTCCATTGGACTCGCACCTGTCATGGCCCCTGGCCCCAAGAAAGTTCGGCTTCATTTTATGAAAATCTGGTCGGTTCAGGGGATAAATATCCTCACAGTGGTCTGGAGACATTAAAAAATATTTTAAAGATGAAAAAGATTTATGCTTCATCGCAAAATTTGCGGGAGGGTTTAAGCGCTGTCGCCTTTTCCGGGCTTCATCCCAATGACGTGTTGCCGCTTATGCGATGGCGCAAACGTTACGTGCGATGGAATTTCGAACCCTACGGAATCGCGATTAGTCGAAAATCCGCCATCACAGGCGGTATACAGCCGGTTATATATGGCAAACCGGAACTATATAAAATGCTGGTAGATAACGATAAACCTTATTTTCAAAGCGAAGGGGTGGATGGCGGCGATTGGCGCGAGGAAAATGAATGGCGTTATTTAAGCGATTTTGATCTATCGGCAATAGCGCCGGAGGAAATGGTTATCATTGTCTATCGGCCCTCCGAGATCGCGGCGCTTAAAGAAATAACCGACTCGAAAATCCTTTCATTTATTTAGCGCAAATCTAATATTTCTAAAACCCTTGCCCTTTGATTGAAGTATAAATATAATATGATAGTAATTAAAAGGTTGGGTCGGTTCGACAATATCTTTATTTTAACAGGGATAACACTTGTGACGATATTAATTACAGGAGACTTTAATGGCTAAGTTGACAATTTTGATTATTCTAACGGCTATTTTAATCGTTCCGGGCATGGCTTGGGCGCAAAAGTTACTAATACCGATGGACCTGGAGCAAACCGATCATCTCAAAGCCTATGGGGTAGCTTACTGGTGCTTGAGTTTCGGCCAGAATGTCGAATGGCTTTTAAATTACCGGGGCGGTTCTTTTTTAACCGATGATTTAGCTCAGGTGGAACAGCTATGTACCTTGCGTGGCGTCAAGTACGAGATTATCGACGGCGGGCAGGAAGCCCAGATCAAGGCCATAATCGAGGAAAATAATATGGAGACAGTACTTCTGGAAAAAGCCCCTAAAATCGCGATTTACGCTCCACCTTTCTCAAGAGATGAACCCTGGGATGATGCTGTCAATCTGGCCCTGGAATACGCCGAGATACCGTTCGATGTTATCTGGGATGTCGAAGTCCTTCAAGGCCGCCTGGCCGATTATGATTGGCTGCATCTTCACCACGAGGATTTTACCGGTCAGTATGGCAAATTTTACGCCGCCTATCGTAATACCGACTGGTATAAACAAAGCAAAGCCTTATCCGAAACGACCGCCCGCGAGTTGGGTTTTAAGAAAGTTTCGAAACTTAAGCTGGCGGTCGCTCAGGCGATCAGAGAATACGTACGCAATGGCGGCTTCATGTTCGCGATGTGTTCGGCGACCGATACTTACGATATCGCTTTAGCCGCCTACAACACAGATATCGTACCCAGCGAATATGATGCCGATCCGGTCGATGCCGATTGCCAGAGCAAGCTCGATTATGATCAGTGTTTCGCGTTTGAAAATTTCAAGGTGGAATTGAATCCGGTTATTTATGAGCATTCCGATATCGATACATCGCCTACCCGCGGTCGCCGTAATTTTACGCCGGAAGCCGATTACTTCACGTTGTTCGATTTTTCGGCCAAGTACGACCCGGTACCGACCATGCTGGTACAGGATCATGTGCCGATTGTCAACGGGTTCTGGGGGCAATGTACGGGTTTCAGAAAAGATTTGGTGAAAAAGCACGTGATAATACTGGCCGAGACTGAGGGGATCAACGAAGTGAAATACCTTCATGGTAATTTCGGGCGGGGCACGTTTACCTATCTTGGCGGTCATGACCCGGAGGATTATCAGCATCTGATAGGCGATCCGCCCACGGATGTCAGTTTGCATAAACATTCGCCCGGCTATCGCCTTATTTTGAATAATGTCCTGTTTCCGGCCGCCAAAAAAAGGGAAAGAAAAACTTGAGCCAATCCCTGGATATTTCAGCCGATTACGGCTTAAAATCAAAACTTGGATTCAGCGAATATTCGCCCGGCACGAAAGCTCTGGACGCGGCCTCGAAATGCGCCGGGTATGGCCTGGCCGCTTTCCAGATTTCCGGGGATTTCACGATTAATTTTCCGGAAAATATCAGCGCGGATGACCGCCGGGCGGTGGTCGATTTTAACCGGTCAAACGGTATTACGCTTCATTTCCACGCCCCCAGCGATATACCGATGGC
Organism: uncultured Ignavibacteria bacterium; assembly: GCA_964521815.1. Lineage (GTDB taxonomy): Bacteria > Zixibacteria > MSB-5A5 > UBA10806 > 4484-95 > JAAEQD01. Next base: position 15,251 of record CAZFSN010000009.1, read on the forward strand.
CAGCCGTCACAAGCCAATCAGATATGGGGGAGTCGACAGGCTAATAGAATATATCGCGCTGGCTATTGACCTGGGCGCGGCCTCGTTTATTTTTCACCCGGGCCGATTCGCGTTTTATAAAATAAGCACGAATAAGCTGGTTATGGCGAATAAAAATATTCCCGATGTTTATTATAAGCGGTTTCTCGATTCGGCCCTGCGCCTGATCGATTTCGCCGCCGGTAGAATTGAGTTGCTGCTCGAAAATACTTATGGCTTTACCGATCCGGTCATCAATGTTATCGATAAATTCCTGGAATCGCCGGCCACCGGCCTGGTCTGGGATATCGGCCATGATGTCCTCCAGAACAGGTTAGCGAATCCGAACAAGTCGACTGCCGCCGATACGGCCGGATTTTTCTCGGAAAGACTTAAGCACATCAAACTGGCTCATCTTCACGATATCTCAGGTAAAAGAGGTCATCTGGCGCTGGGTACGGGTCTTCTGGATATCGTATCCTTTATTGATATTATAAGCAAAATGGATATTCAGATGATTATAGAGGTCCTGTCGGAAAAAGATCTGCAAACCTCGCTTAATTATCTCGAATCGTTGGCTAATAAGCGCTGATTACTATGCGCAAAATCTCGTTCATAATTATCCTGTTTATTTTAACAATAGCTATTCAGTCCATCGCCGACCAGAAGTGCGCACTTTGCGGTAAAACTATTACCGGCCAATACTACAGGTTTGAAGATGGATCGATTTACTGCATGGATTGCATGAACAATAAAACCAAATGCGCAATCTGTGGCAAGCCGTCGAATTCGACCGTTCTTATAGATAATAAGCAAATATGCCCCAAATGCCTGGCCGGTTTGAAAAGATGCAGTTTCTGTAACCGGCCGATAGCCGGCGATTACACCGCTTTTCCGGAACTCGGTTTGATACTCTGTGATAAATGTTCGAAGACTATACCGCGATGTGATATATGCGGTAAACCCGATAAAAATCTTATTCGGGCCGGCAACAAACATATTTGTCGATCATGCTATAACAAAAGCGCTTTTTGTTATATTTGCGGTTCGCCTATCGATGGTGAATATACCTGGTTTGACGGCGACAGTACGAAAAAATATTGTCAAAACTGCATAAATAAATACCCCCGATGTGCTTGTTGCGGCGCTCCGGCGGGCAAAGACAGTCATAAGCTGAACGACGGCCGTATCCTGTGCAATGACTGCTACAGGGAAGGCTATTTCGATGTCGACAAAGTCAGAGTGATAAAAAACAATATTCTTGGATATCTTAAATCGGGCCTGGGAATGACGATTGAAGGTAAAATCAGATATACTCTGCAAGGTCAGGATTTCATAAAAAGCCAATCAGAAGGAATTTCCGGGGATTTAAACGGATTGTTTTACCGTCAAGATGATATCCTTGAAATCTATGTGCTTTATGGATTAAGGCTGAAAGATTTATATCAGGTAATTTCGCATGAAATCGCCCACGCCTGGGCATCGGATAACTGCCGACTAAACTTGACACTTGAAGAAGCCGAGGTGTTCGCTCAATGGGTGGCCTATTATACACTTAGGCATTTTAATTATACCGCGTTCAGCCAAACCTTGCTGGAGGGTGACACTGTTTATAGCCGGGGTTTAAAAAAGATGTTGGAAATCGAGAAAAAAGGCGGAAGAGACGCTGTTTTTAAATATTTAGCCCGTTAGGCTTTCTCTTTGTAACGTCGCTAACTCCTTTTTTTCAAATATCTTAAAGCCATTTTCGTCTAAGACCGAAAGAATGAATAGAGATGGAGACTTTTTTTGATTTCGCTTAAACCATATAGCATAATTGAAGATGTCAGCGAACGCTGTTGGCAATTGGGAATCAGCCCGGACAGTAAATATCTGGCGCTGGTTTCGGCGTCCAGGCCGGATGTTGTGCAATTATGCGATCTTGGCGGCAAAGTTTTCAAACACCTGGAAGGCCATCGTGACCTGATAAATTCGGTCGCGTTTGCCCGCGATGGCCGCACGCTGGCTTCGGGTTCGGCCGACAAGACTGTCCGTATCTGGTCGCCAACCGGCGATCTATTGGCCTTATTCGACCGTTTCGACAATGGCGTCGAGACGGTCAGTTACGCGCCTGAAGTGCCTATTCTGGCCGGGGGGCAGGTCGATGGTTATATTGTTATGTTTGATATTGCCGCCAATTATATAGCTACACTTCACAGCCCTAAAAACCGGATATTCAGTCTCGACTGGTCGTCTGATAACAGTTATCTGGCCGCGGCTTGCGGCGACAGCAAAATGTATTTATTCAATATAAAGATGCAGATGAAGACTATATATATCCATCCGGGCCCGGTTTATAGTGTGAGCTTTTCGAAGACCAATGGCCGGCTTGTCAGCGGCTGTGAGGACGGCAATATTCGGTTTTTTAATATCGCTGAAGCCGAAACGAAAACAATTCAAGGGCATCAGATGCGCGTTATCGATGTCTCATTCTCGCCCGATGACAGCCTGCTGGCGTCCACATCATTTGATAAAACAGTCAAGCTTTTCGATCGCCATGGCAATTTAAAAGTCGAACATAAGCTGGACTCCGAGGCTCTGGGAGCGACTTTTTCGCCGGATGGAAAAAGATTATTTGTCAGTACCAAGGATCAACATCTGCATATATATGATATCGTTATATCAGTTTGAACTTGTCCGGTTACCCCAAAATTCTTCTATTACTGGTTAAATCATAAACTTATATTAAAATCCGGCTTAGTTTTAAAGTCTTCTCGATACTAAGTTTTGCTTGACAATTATTTGAATGAGGTATATTTTATTATCAATAGACTTATTTCTTCTAACCTTCATTTGGAGGTTTGATAGTGAAAGCATATGTATTAATAATGGTTTTCATCATGGCAGTACCATGTTTAGGCCAGGCTGAATGCGATTTAAATAATGATGGGATTTACAACTCAATTTCCGATTTTATTTTTCTGATCAATGAGCTAAGTAGCCCGGAGATATATTTCGATATTTGCGATAACGAATGCGATCCGGATGAGGATGGTTTGCCGCTAACTATCGCTGATATAACTTTGCTGGTAAACTCGATGATTGACCCAAATTACCCTGATTCCGCCCCTGATTTTGCCCGGAATCCCGATTCCGACACAATCGGCATCGAGTCGATTTTAACATCACCCGGGGCCCAACTTTCGCTTCCTGTTTATTTAAGTACTATTGACACACTAACAGCTTTTCAGTTTTATATCTCATGTGATCCCGAATACCTGGAAATAATAGGTTTTGAAAACGACCTTGATTTAAACTTAATTATTGCATATGGCTTCAACAATGTTCATGCTTATACCTTTAATGGTATAGGCGCAATAGAATCCATTTCACTCATGCCGGGCAATTATCATGTCGGCGATTTGCTTGTCAATGTGGACGATAACATAGAAGACCCCGTTACTACATATGTGTCATTTTCCGGCTGCCCGGATCACAACTTCTACACCGGCCTGGCTAACCTTCCGTTTTTTGAGCCGATATTGGTAAACGGCGAAATTACTATCGAGCCTACAGGTATTGAACATGAAGAATCAGTCGTACTACCTGATAAAATTTCGATCAATGTTTACCCCAATCCATTTAACAGCGACGCGATTTTAAAAGTGAATAGCCCGGTTCAGGATGAATTGATAATATATGATATGCTGGGCCGCGAAATCGTTAGCTTTCAAATTCAACCGGGTTTTAATAATATCTGCTGGCATGCCGCTGATGACAATGGCATGAATGTTGACTCCGGGATTTATTTCGCGAAGTTGAGACATTCATCCGGCTTATCGGCCAGGAAACTGTTATTTTTAAAATAAACTAATTTCATTATTATATAATCGCCTGGAAATATTTATATAAGGTGTTTTCTCGTATTTTTTCGATTTTAGGTCGGTTTTGCCGGGAGCCAAGTGAACAAGCGAACGAAGTTCTTTATTCAATTGGACACTTCTCGCGAAAATATAACCCTCTTTAGATGTGTTGTCGGGTTGGTTGATCCGGCGGCTACTCTAATTGTCAAATGGAAGCTGCCGGGTGAGGCCATCAGACAGCACCAGAAATCACCCCTTACTCGAACACCTCATATTTAATGGAAAAATTGTTATTGGCGCTTTTTGCCACCCTTACCGGAATTTCCAGCCGAATATCTTTAAAATAACATAAGCTCGCGTTTTTAATACCGCAAAAACTGAAATTTAAGTCCACGGTCAAAACCGCCTCACCCGGATTGACGACAATCGGCAATTTTAATTTAGCCGATCCTTTGGTAATATCGAATTTTTCCGGCTCGATAACTTCGGGTTTGCTGGATATCAGTTCTATATCAAACGGCGCCAGATGGTTGAATTTCATGCCGTCGGGAAGTTTGATCGACAGTTCAAGCGCTTCACATGAAAGCGATATTTCCACAGGTGGGTATTTTTTTATTTCGTCGAAAAACAAAGAATCATCTTTAATGAGTTCTGCACTGTCCGAATTTTCGATAGCCGGAGCTGACAGTTCATCTTTTATTGAATCAGACAGAAGGCTCTTAACACAATTTATATCAGCAACAAAGCCTGAATCGTTTTCTTCGGCTGATATTGGCATAATGCCGGCCGCTATTATCATAGCTGTCAGTACCGGGAGGATTGCCCATCTTATTTTGCGGAATCCCACTAAAACTTCCATATTCTCCAAATTAATACGGCAACAATTTACGATAGTTCCCCGGGTACGTAAACGAAATAATCGATTTTGACCCGGCTATTTGCATATTTAATTGACTTTTAACGCGTTATGCTCTTAGATAAGAGCCGGGAATATAGTTGTTAATGACAGGAGAGTTAGATGATTATCGATCATATAGGCATAGCGGTGAAATCAATCGACAAGGCTGTGACGCACTGGCAGGAAATTTTTGGCTACAAACAGGCCACCGAGATGGTAGTCAACACCCGTCAGAAAGTCCAGGTGGTGTTCATGGAAAAGGAGGGCTCCCTGACTATCAAGTTGATTTCGCCCTCCGATGAGAAATCGCCTTTGCATAAATTTCTGGCTAAAGGCGAGGGCTTGCACCATCTCTGTTTTAAATGCGACAACCTCGAAGATGGCTTGAATGATCTACAGGGCAAAGGCTTACGCGTAATAGCGCCGCCCCAACCTGGCGAAGCGTTCGATAACGAAAATATTGCTTTCCTGTTCGGTAAGATGGGCTTGAATATCGAGCTGATAGATACGGATAAACGGGCGGAGAGGATTGTTTAGCTGTACTTGTTACCGTGCCTTAGGTATCTATCTGGCTAGGATAGTAAGTATGTTCACAGGACTTTGACAGATTGTACTGCTGGAGATAATTATACTTCACCTATTATCACATAATACTTTAGATTAATCCGGACAGTGGCCTAGGGATAACGGGGTAGAGTTATTTATTAAAGGAATTTATTAGAATCTACAATGTATAAATATTAGTAATTGATTAAGGAACAAATTCCGTATTTATCGGGAAACTGCAATTATTAAGAAAGGAAGGCCATTATGCGCAAGGTAGTATTGTCCCTAGCGTTGATTTCATTAATAGCTGGTTGCGCCACGATGCAGTCACCAGCGCCGCCTGTTGAGTACGAACCTGAACCAGGTGTATTAGTTAGAGATCAATTAACATATAAAGATAAACCTATATTTGCAGATATAGACGAAGTGAAGGGCAGCCGAGTCAGTGAAGCTGATGATAGTAGAAAAGTGATTACCTCAGCTTCTTTAAGACTCGAATCGGACCAACCAGATTCAGTGCATCTCCATTTGATGGAGATAGCTGAACGTTATGACGGTTATATTTTAAACTCGGAGACTGAAATTACGACAATCCGCTTACCGGCGTTAAATTTCAAGGCAGCAATCGAAGAAATAGAAACCTATGGCAAGGTAGTCGGTAAAAGAATTTCCGGTAAGGATATAACCGAAAATTATCAAGACATTCAGATAAGACTCGACAATGCCGAAAAAACGCGGCAGCGATATCTGGCGCTTCTGGATGCGGCGGTAAATGTACAAGAGATGCTGGAGATAGAAAGAGAGTTAGAACGCATAAACGCCCAAATCGATCAGATGAAAGGTTCATTAGCCAGAATGTCCCATCTGATTGAATATGCTACGATTTCCGTTAGTACCTCTAAAGCTATCCAGCCGGGACCGATTGGATATGTATTTTGGGGATTGTATAAAGGTGTCGAGTGGTTGTTTGTTTGGAAGTAACTTATTAACCAGATAAATTTTTAGGGGGCGCAGCTTGCTCGACCCTCGGGTGTAGGGCGGCGCGGCATATGAACTGCCAAACCCAACGACCCTCAGCCCAGAGCAGACACAAGGTCATGCCCTTACAAAAATATATACCTCACCCTCTATGGATTCGATAACACGATTAACCTGATTAATTAGTTTATTTATTAAACGCTGTCGGCGGCGCCGGCCGGTTACGCAGCGATAGCGAAATCCGCCGGCGGTCTTTATCGACCGTTAGGACTGTTACGCGCACTTTTTGATTTATCTTGATTACTTTGGCCGGGTCGTTCACATACTTATCGGCCAGTTGGCTTTTATGTATCAGGCCATCCTGATGCACGCCGATATCGACGAACGCGCCGAAATTGGTCACATTGGTAACTATGCCCGGCAGACGCATACCTGGGCTTAAATCTTCTATAGTTTTAACCGATTCCTCGAAAGCAAACGATTCGTATTCAGGGCGTGGGTCCCGTCCCGGCTTGGCCAGTTCGGCCATTATATCCAGAAGCGTGGGTATGCCCACTTTATCAGTCACATAATCCTGCAAGTTGATTTTAAGGCGAAGCTCTTCATCTTGCATCAACTGATTGACCGTGCAGCCCAAATCGGCGGCCATTGTTTCGACTATGTTATAACTTTCGGGATGCACCGCGCTTCGATCAAGCGGATTTTCGGAATCGGCGATACGCAGAAAACCGGCCGCCTGCTCGAATGCTTTCGGTCCCAGGCGCGGGACTTTCTTTATGGCCGTCCGCGATTTGAAGGGTCCGTGTTCATCCCGATATTTAACGATGTTTTGCGCCAAAGCCGGGCCCAGGCCGGAAACATAGGTTAGAAGTTGTTTGCTGGCGGTGTTGATTTCGACTCCAACCGAATTGACACAACTGGCCACCGTATCATCCAGGCTCTGCTTGAGCGCGGTCTGGTCGACATCATGCTGATACTGCCCGACTCCAATCGCTTTGGGATCGATCTTGACCAGCTCGGCCAGCGGGTCCATCAGGCGGCGGCCGATAGAGACCGCTCCGCGCACAGTGATATCGTAATCGGGAAACTCCTCACGTGCTACCTCCGATGCCGAATATACCGACGCCCCCGATTCATTGACCATCTCGATTTGGATGTGATCCGGCAGACCGAGTCCCCGGATAAAAGCCTCGGTTTCGCGACCGGCGGTGCCATTGCCGATAGCGATCACTTTCGTTTTGTATTTCCCGATTAATGCCTTAATTTCAGCGGCGGCTTCATTCTTTTGCTTGTCAGAACCGGTGGGATAAATCGTGGTGTTTTCCAGAAGCTTACCCTGAGTATCGAGGCAAACCACCTTACAGCCGGTGCGGAAACCCGGATCGATAGCCATCATATCCTTGCGGCCCAGAGGCGGGGCCATGAGCAGTTCGCGGATATTTTCGGCGAACACATGGATAGCTTCGCTATCGGCGGCTTTTTTCGATTCGGCTCGAATCTCGGTTTCCATCGAGGGGGCCAGCAGACGTTTGTAGCTGTCATGTGCGGCCAGCTTGACCTGTTGGGAGGTGAGATTGTCTGAATCGATAAACATCTTTTCGAGTATGACCAGCGCCTGTTCCTCGGAAGGCGCGATAGATAAACGCAAGACGCCCTCAGCTTCGCCGCGACGCATCGCCAGAAGCCGGTGCGACGGTACCTGCTTGATCGGTTCGGTCCACTCGAAATAATCGGAGAATTTGGCGCCCTCGGTTTCCTTGCCCTCGATCACTTTCGAGGCAATCCTGGCATCCTCGGAATACAGTTGCCGAATTTTAGCCCGGGCGTCGATATCCTCAGATACCCATTCGGCGATAATATCGCGCGCGCCGGAGAGGGCATCCTCGGCCGTCTCGACCTGTTTCTCCGAGTCGATAAAAGCTTCGGCCTCGTGTTGGGGATCGATATCGCCCTGCCCGAATAACAATTCGGCCAGCGGCTCCAGCCCGCGTTCACGAGCGATTGTCGCCCGCGTCCGCCGTTTGGGCTTGAATGGCAGGTAGATATCCTCCAGTTCGGCCATCGTCTCGGCGGCCTCGATTTTCGCTTCCAAATCATCGGTTAAAAGTTCGCGTTCGATCAGCGATTTGAGGATGGCCTCGCGCCGTTTGTCCAGTTCGCGAAGATGGCCTATGCGGTTGCGAATCGTGGTGATAGCTACTTCATCCAGGCCGCCGGTGGCCTCCTTGCGATACCGCGCGATAAACGGCACAGTGGCTTCGTTATCCAGAAGTTCGATTGTGGCCGCGGCCTGCCTGGGCTGTATTTTCAGTTCGGCGGCGATTTTTAATATGTGTAAGTCGTTCATCGTCTATTCCTGTAAATGCTATTTAATTATCAAAAAGATAAGAAATAATGCGTGAAAAAGGAAGGAAGATTACTTTTTTAAAAAATGCTCCTTAATATCCAATCTCACCGTCAGCGCCGGTTATTTACGATTTTAATTCCGCTTCTAATGCTTAAAATGCCGTATCCCCGTAAACACCATAGCTATACCGGCTTTGTCGGCGGCGGCTATAACATCGGGATCGCCTTTGGAGCCGCCGGGCTGAATTACCGCTTTTACGCCGGCTTCGGCTAATACCTCCAGACCATCGGGCATAGGGAAAAAAGCATCCGAGGCGGCCACCGCGCCTTTGGCCCGATCTCCGGCTTTGCGCACGGCAATTAGCGAAGCATCCACGCGGCTGGTCTGACCCATGCCTACTCCCACCGTCGCGCCATCTTTGCAGATTAACACAGCGTTGGATTTGACATGCTTGACCAACTTGAAACCAAACAGCAAATCTTTAGTTTGTTCTGAAGTTGGGGCAATTTTCGTGACAAGTTTCAAATCATTGGCAGTAATCTCGGCGGTATCGCGGGTTTGGACAAGCGCGCCGCCCAGAATTCTCCTCGTCTCAAGATAGTTATCAGTAGGCGGATTCAATTGCCCGACCGCTACCAGCCGCCGGGCTTTTTTCTTCTGCATTAAGGCTAACGCCTCAGGATCATAATCGGGAGCGATAATGCATTCGATAAAATGCGTTTCATGCAGAAGCCGGGCCGTATCGATATCGACAACACGGTTCAAACCGATGACTGAGCCAAAAGCCGACAGCGGATCGGAAGCCAGCGCTTTGTGATAAGCCTCGGCCAGCGTTCCACCTATAGCCGCGCCGCAGGGATTGGTATGCTTGATAACCGCCGCGAACGGCTTATCGAAATCGAGAATCATCTGCAAGGCCGCTTCGAGGTCCCAGAGATTGTTGAAAGATAGCTCCTTACCGGCCAGTATGCGGGCATCCGCCAGCGACGTGTATTGATAACCGGGTTCGATATATAGCGCCGCTTTCTGATGAGGATTTTCACCATAGCGAAGCTCGTTCTTTTTCTTAAACGCGATTGATAAATTGTCAGCAAACGTATCGGCGCTTTCGCCGAAGACGGCTTGATCGGCAAGGAATTGAGCGATCTTGCTGTCGTAACGACTTATCCGGGCGAAAATACTTAAGGCCATTTGATGGCGGAATTCCAGAGTCGTATCGCCGTTGTTGTTTTCCATCTGCTCGATTAATTCATCATAATCGGATGGATTGCAAATTACGGTCACGCGTGGGAAATTCTTGGCCGCCGCGCGAATCATCGCCGGGCCGCCGATATCGATATTCTCCAGAGCTTGTTCCAAACTTGCGCCTTCGGCTACGACTTTTTCGAAGGGATATAAATTTACTATCACTAAATCAAAAAGGGGCAGGTTGTGCGAATTGAGTTCATCAAGCTGATCGGCTCTGGCTAATATACCGGCATGTATCGTCGGATGCAGCGTTTTTACCCGTCCATCGAGAATTTCCGGCGAGCCGGTGATATCGCTGACTTTTCTGACATCAATATCGGCCTCCTTGAGAGTGTTATACGTTCCGCCGGATGATACTATCTCAACTCCTTTGCTATTCAAATAACCGGCCAGTTTTTCGATACCGGTTTTATCATAAACTGAGATTAAGGCACGTTTAATCAATATCTCTTCCCACCAATAGGCGATGAGCCTCCTTGTATATTTCCAGGGTTTTGCTCACGATCTCAGAGGGTAAACGAGGCGGCTCGGAATTTTTATCCCAGCCGCAGTCGGACAAATAATCTCGCACGAATTGCTTATCATAACTCGAGGGATTTTTGCCGGGTTGGTATTTATCCGCCGGCCAGAACCGGGACGAATCAGGGGAAAGAATCTCATCGATTAAAATTAATTTGTCATTCTCAAAACCGAATTCGAATTTCGTATCGGCGATAATAATGCCTTTGGTCAAGGCGTAATCAGCGGCTTTCTTATAGATTGCGATTGTCATCTCTTTGAGCTTGTCGGCCAGATCCTCGCCAAGCAAATCCGCCGCTTCCTTAAGACTGATATTTATATCGTGGCCGCGTTTGGCTTTGGTGGATGGCGTGAAAATCGGCTGAGGAAGTTTTTCAGCAAGTTTCAAACCTTCAGGAAGCAAATTCCCGTGAAGATTAACCAGGCCATTTTCAGGTTTGATTTTCGTATAATCGTTATAACCGGATCCCACCAAATAACCTCTGGCAATACACTCGAGTTCGACACGTTTGGCTTTCTTGACTATCATCGACCGCCCTTCCAGTTGATCACGATATGGCTTTAAAGATTGCGGATATTTATTGAAATCGGCCGTGATCAAATGGTTGTCAATTATATCTTTGGTGAAATCAAACCAGAAAACCGATATTGAATTTAAAATTTTCCCTCTGTCCGGAATTGCATTGGACAGCACACAATCAAAGGCCGATATCCGGTCTGTAGCCACTAACAGAAGTTCATCACCAAGGTCATAGATATCGCGCACTTTACCGCGATTTACCAGTTTGATATCTCCCAATTTAGTCTGTAACACGCTCATCATTTCCCCCTGTATTTATAGCATTTATATATATAAAAATCTGTTATTTTATAACCGCCTCTGGACACCGTTAAAACCTCCGGGCCGTCCACTTGTTCAAAAAAATCCTGAAGTGGCCTGGGGCCGTTATAAGAGTTCCTTTTGTCATATACGAAAATGCAGTCTTTACCTATAAGCGTATCCGGATCGCTCCAGTAATCATAAGCCAGACCGGGCTTGCCGACTATATTATTCGAAACCGTCTCCGGCTGACCGGCCAGATAAAATCTCAACTCCGAGGCGGTTTTATATTCGTAGCCGCAGATAAAAGGCCTGCTATCAGCCGGGAATTCGGCTTTTATTTTATCTACTCTTTCAGCCAGTTCTTTCCAGCCGTTAATGGTATCCGCTTTGCCGAAACCGAAGCCGGGGAGAAGAACCAAAATATGAATTATCAAGGTAGCGGCAATAGAAAAAACAATCGCGAATCTGCCGTAAAGCTTAAGAAATCGACCGTCTGATTTAAAATAAAGATGCACCGCCGCCGGCAAAAGCGAAAGATAGGCCGGCGCCAACCAGTTCATTTTCACATAATGAACCGGCGAAACTATAGTGAATAAGACCAGAGTCGGTACCGTAAACCAGAAAAACAGCGCAATCCGGGAATCGCTTTTAAAATAACGACAAGTTTTAATCAGCGCCCAGATAAAAAGCGGCATGAGGAAGATACCCACTACGCCAATCTGCGAACCGAGGAAGCCGAAAAAGTAATCGGCCCGGAAATTAACCACCTCCGAGGCACGTCGCTCACTCTGAAACGCGAAACTCGCCCAATCGTGATTGTAATTCCAGATCACCACCGGCAAAAAAACGATAAATGAAACTATGGTTGCCAGATAAGGTCCAGGTCTGGCGAAATATCTTCTTCTATCAGGTGAAAATAACAAATAAAACAGCGCCCCTATGATTGCCAGAACCGCCGGATATTTCGATAACATGGCACAACCGGCAAAAATGCCTGTTAGAAGCCACCAGCCTAAACTATCTTGCTGAACAGCTATATACAGCGAAAACATCATGAGCATCCAGAATAGTAAAAGCGGTCCATCGGGGGTGATTATCAGTCCGCCCAGCGCGAATATGAAAGTAGTCGAGGCAATGATCACCGACCAGAAAGCGGTCTTGTAATCGAAAATTAGCTTTAGAAAATTGAATAGCAAAAGCGCCAAAATAAACGAGATAAATATGGCTGAAAAATGAACGCCGAATGTATTGCTCCCGAAAATCGTCGTGAACAGATGAATTAAATAAGCGGTCATGGGCGGATGATCGAAATATGATAAATCGAGATGCCGGGCGTAATTCCAGTAGTAAGCCTCCTGCGGCGCTACGCCCAGAACCAGCGCCATAAGCATCCTGACGGCTGTTATCGACAATAGAAACAGCCAGAAATGTCTGGTATATTTACTGGAAGCTTGCAAGGCTGAACATATTCTCCGTGCCAAATGATATATACCAGTTATCATCAGCCAAAGACCTGGCCAGATCGAATCGAATACTTCTGGCCGTCGAGGATTTGGTCAAGCCGAATCGCAGACCCACGCCAAGATCGCTTTTTACGTCAGACAATCTGATATTATCATCCTTATCCCAGACATAACCCGCATCGAAAAACACAACTCCTCCCAGGCCGACAGTCAGAATTTCCAGAGGCGTATAGACCTTGTACTCAGCGTTCATAAGCGCCAGCCGCGTGCCATTGAAATAACGATCGGGGTAACCTCGAAGGCCATTGTCGCCGCCTAAAGTCAACCGATAGTTGGATTTTTGACGCCAGGCAAACGAGGTCACGGACCTGAATGAAAAAAGATGATAAATCGAAGGTTTAAGATATAAAATCGTTTCCATAACATTAGCGATTCTCTCACGCCGGAAATTATCAACGTAATAATGAGAATAACTGTTTTTGAACCCGGTATAAAGGCATCCGGCTGGTTGAAAGAAAAAGCCGAAATCGAGAGACAGCAGGGTGGCCGCGTAATTCGCGCCAAATGTCGGCCCCGACCATAGCGCGCCGCCGCTTAAAGTGACATGTTCGGTTAAATCTTCGGTAGTGCCGAATTCATCCAGATATCTTCCGGTCGTATATTTGAATGTCGTGAGTTTGAATCCCAGACCCGGCCCTGAGATAATCTCATCATCGGGAATAATTCCTGAGTCGGGATAATCCGGCAGTTCAGTGTAATCCAGTTCATTGTAAAAATATTGCAGATTAGTTTGCAGCCTGGAATACCGGCCGAACGCTCGCGAACCTGTCAACATCAGATAATCGTAATCATGCTTATACTGAAAAACTTTTTCGCCTTGATCAAATACCCTCGGCCATTGCCTTTGTTTGGAATACTGCCCCGAATAACCCCATCTCGTATCTACCGTATAGTACGGCCTGGTCACGCTAATCGCGAACTCGCTGTTGTAGGTATAATCGCTTATGTTGAGATCGAGATAATTTCTGGTACTTAAAAATCGTGAATCGAAAAGATGTATCGCGTAACCATCGTTGTCATCGGAAGTGAAAGACAGATCGGTTTCTATCCCGATGCCGAACCCGGCGATATTTTTCTCATCGGCGTAGAAATTCAGGCTGTAGAGCCCGCCGCCGCCCTCGCTGGAGGCGCCTAAAATCGTTGTCCATAAGTCCTCGGTCGTTATGATTATATCGACCGAATCGGCGTCGGCCTGTTTGACATATGTTATGACTTCACCGATAAACGGCAAGGCGCGAATATTACGCACGCTTTGATTTAGCAACTCTTCGCTGAACTGGTCACCCGGCTCAAACAGAAGTTCGCGTTTTATCACATTTTCGCGGGTGACCACGTGAAATTTATCGCCCAGCCTATAAATGAAATTGTCGCTTTGTTGATTGTCGAACACGTTTTGCCTGATTATATCGATATGGCGGATATAGGTATTGCCATAGCCGGCCTGAAGCGGATACAGACCGATCAGAAACGCTCCGATTATTAGCAGTTTCATTTTATAAATAGCGACACCGCCTGGGGTAAAATTAGATGTTCGATCTCCAGCACTCTGGCGGCCAGGGTATCCGGCGTATCATCATTTTTCACCGGTACCCGCCTTTGTATCAGTATCGGACCCTGATCGTATTTGTCATCGACCATGTGTACCGTGGCACCGGAAAATTTGTCGCCGCTTTGCAATACCGCCTCGTGGACTTTCATACCATACATACCTTTGCCCCCGTATTTCGGCAGCAGGGCCGGATGAATATTAATGATTCGGCCATAGTATTTTTTCACAATTATGGATGGCAGAAGTTTCATATAACCGGCTAAAACAATCAAATCGATCCCGAATTTCTCCAAAACATCCAATAGCGTTTGCTGATATTCTTCTTCATCGGAATAAACGGCGCGGCTTATATGATATGTTTCAATACCGGCTTGTCGGGCTCTTTCCAGCCCATACGCTTTGGAGTTGTTGGAGATAACCACCTCGATTTCAGCTTTAAGCGTGCCATGCGCGCAGGCGTCGATAAGCGCTTGAAGGTTAGT
>CAZFSN010000010.1:0-29119 GCA_964521815.1 uncultured Ignavibacteria bacterium
CCCACCACTTCGATCTCTTCGATTTTAAAACCGTTTCTTTCGACTATGGCTTTCTCCATCCCGCCCTTGATACCGACAAACAGAAACTCCGCGCCGGTAAGTTTGCCCTGAAGTGATTTGGCTATATTGATCGCGGGGATCAGATGACCGCCGGTGCCTCCACCGGCAAACAGTATTCTCATCTTGCCCTCAAATGCCTGACTCTGGGAGCTCCGCCATACCTGGCCACCGACAGGATTAAACCCGCCGCCGCGCAGCTAATCACCAGCGATGATCCGCCATAGCTGAAAAACGGCAGCGTGATGCCGGTTATCGGCAAAAGGCCGAGCGCTACTCCCGTATTTATTATGGCTTGAAGCGTGATCATCACACCCAAACCCGCGGCCAGCAACAAGCCTTGCATATCGCCCGACCTGCCGGCTATTTTAAGCGCGCTGAAACCAAATGTAAACAACAATCCCAGTATAAACACACATAACAAGAAGCCGCCTTCCTCGGCCGAAGCCGAGAAGATGAAATCGGTATGCGGAGCCGGCAAGAACAGATTCTTCTGCCCGCCGCCGCCGAGGCCTCTGCCCAATAGACCGCCCGATCCAATACTTATCAACGATTGGCGGCTCTGGTAATAGCCGCGCGATTGACTGGCCTGTTCGGTATTGCCCAATGGATCATTCAGACAGTTAAGATAATCATCGATACGGTCTTTTTCATAGCCCAGTCCAAAAACGATAATTCCTCCAAGCATAACGATAGCCGCGCCGGCCAGAATTAAATATCTGAGATTCAATCCGGCCAAAAACAATACGGTAACCGTCGAAGCAAAGATCAGCATCGTGGTCCCCAAATCTGGTTGTTTGATAATCAGCAGTATGCCGATGCCAGCCATCACCATATGCGGGATCATTTTTTTCAGGTCTTTGGCTTTATCCTTGCTGTCTACGAGGACATAGGCCAGATACATCAGCAAAGATATTTTAAACACCTCGGATGGCTGGAAGCGCAGAAAACCAAATCCCAGCCAGCGATTGACATTCATCTGAGTCGGAGTAAATAAAACCATAATCAGAAATACCAGAGACAGCAGAAGGAAAACCGGCGACAATTTTAAAAACTTGCGATAATCAAGTCTTGAACACACAAACAGGGCTGTCAGGGCGATAACCGCCCAGATTAATTGCCTGAGGAAATAGTACCAGGATGACAGTTCCTTATGCTGACTGTAAGGACCGGAAACGCTAAAAATGAATATCAAACCTATGGCAATAAGCAGAGAGACGGAGATCATGATAGATTTTTCGGGCGATTTCAAGATGATCATCCAAGTTCCTCTTTCAGCGCGTTGACAGCTTGTTTGAATACCTTGCCGCGATGTTCATAATTATCGAACATATCATAGCTGGCACAGGCGGGCGATAAAAGCACGACACCATGAGGCCTGGCTTTTTGATACGCGAGCCTGATTGCTTTCTCAAGTGAATCGGCCCTAATTATCGGCTTGATAGTTTTAAAGACCGATTCGATTTTATCGGCGGCCTCACCGATCAGCACCAGGTTCGAAACTTTAGCTTTTACGAGTTCGATAAGGGTGGTAAAATCACCATTTTTATCGCGGCCCCCGGCAATTAATACGACAGGCGCGGACACCGACTGAAGCGCCCAAAAGACGGCATCGACATTGGTAGCTTTTGAGTCGTTGATGAAGCTCACCCCTCCGATGAGCCCGGCATCCTCCAGACGGTGTTCCACACCCGTGAAAGATTTCAAACCGGCGGCAATAGGTTTAATATCAATACCGGCCGCTGCGCAACAAGTGGCCGCCGCACAGGCGTTGGCTAAATTATGCGGCCCCTTGATTTTTATCTCATTAATATTTATTACTTCCCGCCTGACGCCCTTTTCAGACAGAAATAGTTTTCCTTTTTCAATAAAACAGCCGTTCTCAATCGCGTGCCGGGATGAAAATGTAAAAGTCTTAGACACAGGCTTAAACGCGCTCAGATATTTATCATCAGCGTTAAGGACAGCTTTATCGGCGCCGTTTTGATTGGCGAAGATTTTCAATTTTAGCGCGATATAATTTTCCATGCTGCCGTGACGGTCGAGATGATCCGGGGTTATGTTCAACACTACGGCTACATCGGGTTTGAATTTATCGATCCACTCCAGCTGAAAGGTCGAAACCTCGAGAATAGCCCAGTCGGCAGCGTCTATATCCCGTACTAATCCGGTGAACGGCTGGCCGATATTGCCGGCGACTACACCCTTGGTACGCGAATGGCTGAATATCTCGCCGATAAGCGAGGTGGTAGTGGTTTTGCCGTTCGAACCTGTCACTGCCAATACCTTACCTGCGCAAAGCTGAAAACCAAGCTCCAACTCCGAAATTACTTTTATTTTTCTGTTCAACGCCCCGGTTAAAATTTTGCTGTTAGAGGGTACGCCGGGGCTGGTCACAATCAGATCACAATCAAATACCCGGTCGCTATGGCCGCCGAATTCGTATGGAATTTGATTTTTATCCAGCGCTTTTATTGTATCAGTAAATTTACCGGCCGGACTGAATTCTGATAAAAATGGTTTGGCTCCCAGTTCTTTCAATACCAGTGCGGAAGCCAGACCTGAACGGGCGGCCCCGATAACGCTAATTTTCTGATCCTTAAAGTTCGTCATTATCTAATCTTCAACGTGCTGATACTTATCAGCGCGAATATTATGCCTAAAATCCAAAACCTGACTGTCACTTTTTGCTCGGGCCAGCCCATTAGTTCAAAATGATGATGCAATGGCGCCATCTTGAACACTCGTTTGCCGGTGAGTTTGAATGACAGAACCTGGATAATGACCGACAGCGCGGTCATAACGAATACGCCGCCCATAATCACCAGCAATATTTCTTTCTTAATAAGCAAAGCCAGGCCGCCAAGTATTCCGCCCAGAGCCAGCGCGCCGGTATCACCCATAAACACCTGCGCCGGATTACCATTGTACCAGAGGAAACCGAGGCAGGCTCCCACCAAAGCGCCGCAGAAAATCGTTAATTCGCCAGCGTTCTTGAAATATTCGATATTGAGATAACCCGAGAAATCGACTCGGCCCGTGATATAGCATAATCCTGCGAAACCAAGCGCGCATATACCAACCAAGCCAATCGCCAGCCCATCGAGGCCATCGGTAAGATTGACCGCGTTCGAGGCGCCGGTTATTACAATGATTACAAATGGTATGTAGAGTACTCCGAAATCGAGATAGATGTTTTTGAAAAACGGGATACCGGTTGCCGTTGTAAAAGCCGGATCAGGCGGATGGAAATAAAGGATTGAACCGAGAATCAGACCGAGGACTATCTGGCCGGCAAACTTTTTACGGGCAACTACGCCTTTTTTCTGATGTTTGATGGTTTTCAGGTAATCATCCATGAAACCGATTAAACCCATCCAGACAGTCACCAGCAAGATTAGATGAATATTGACATTGGTCAAATCAGCCCAGAGTAAGGTCGGAACGATTATGGAGATCAAAATCAGAAGACCACCCATCGTGGGTGTGCCCTCTTTGGCCAGATGAGTTTTCGGACCGTCATCCCGGATATTTTCTTTGATCTGCTTCCGTTTCAGATATTGGATGAAGACCGCGCCAAAAATAAAACTGATCAGCATTGCCGTAACAGTGGCATAGGCGGTGCGGAACGTGATATACTTGAATAGATTAAACCCGCTTATATGCTGGCTTAATGGAAACAGCAGATGGTACAGCATCAGGCTAATCCTCTCAAGCTTTCACTGATTTCTTCCAGAGCTATGCGCCTTGAACCTTTGATCAAAACGACATCTCCTGGCTGGAGGTATTCATTAAGTTTCGATATTAGTTGCTTCTTGTTATTAAAATGTTCTTTAAAATCACCCTTGAATTCATTCAAGTAATGGCGAGCCAAATCGCCGACAGCAAATAACGCGTCAATGTTTTTTTGTTGAAGATACTTGCCCACTTCAACATGAAATTTTATTTGATTTTCGCCCAATTCAAGCATATCTCCCAGCACCGCAATCAGTCGACCGCGTGAACGCAATTCGGTTAATGTGTCAATCGCCGATTTCATCGAGTACGGGTTAGCATTGTAGCAATCATTAATGACGGTTACGCCCCTGGCAACAAATATCTCCGACCTGAGATGATAAGGTTTCATGGCAGCCAGAGGCTTGACCAGGTTCGCGGGATTGATGCCAACCGCCGAACCGGCGGCTATGGCCGCGACGGTATTATAAATATTGTGCTTACCCGGCATATTTATCGTAAATTCGATGTCATTAAGATCAAACTGACAGCGACCATCCGGCAGAAGGCGATACTGCTGAACTTTAAAATCAGCTTTATTTTCAAGCGAATAGGTTATCACCTGTTGCTTTAATGATTTCGCCCAACCGGACATAATGCTGTCATCGGCGTTTAATATTACGGTTCCATCCGAGGGAAGCCTTTCGATCAATTCGAATTTAGCTCTGGCTACAGCCTCGATTGTACCCATACTCTCGAGATGGACCGGGGCTATGTTAGTAAATACTCCGATTTGTGGTTGACAAATTTCGGCCAGACGCGAAATTTCGCCGGGTAGACTCATGCCCAATTCGAACACACCGGCCCGGTAACTCTCATCCAATCGGCAAAGCGACAAAGGCAGGCCGATGAGATTATTGAAATTCCCCATTGTCTTCAAGGTTTTGTATTTTGTCTCAAGACATCCGGCCAGTAGTTCCTTGGTGGTTGTCTTGCCGTTCGATCCGGTGATCGCCAGGCATTTTATATTGTATTTCGCCCTTACCGACGCGGCCAGGTTGCCTAAGGCTTTAAGCGTATCGGGTACTTTGAAAATAATTGCTTCCCGACCGGTCACGCCTTTGCTGATTACAACTCCTGTAGCGCCATTTTCAATCGCTTTATCGATAAAACTATGGCCATCATAGTTTTCGCCTCGTAACGCGAAAAATAGGTCACCCGATTGCACGGTACGGCTATCGGTAGAGATATTATTAAAACCTGACTGAGAGAGAGTATCGACGTTGCCGCCTTTCGCGACGGCTTTAACGTTAAAAGCTCTCTCCAAATCTTCGATGCTTAATTTCATTTTTTCAAGTACCAGCATAACCCATCTTTTTTAGAGCCGTTTTTACGACTTTCGGATCGGAAAAATAATGTCTGGTATTACCGACAATTTGATAGTCCTCATGACCTTTACCGGCAATGATTACCAGGTCGCCGGCTGATGCCAAAGCCAGGGCCTGACCGATAGCTTCATCGCGCTTCTCGGTTACCGAATAATTTGTTTTACCGGAAATACCTTTTTGAATATCGGCGATAATCCTGCCGGGGTCTTCGGTTCGCGGATTATCCGAGGTGATAATAATATTATCAGCATATTTAACCGCGACCTGCCCCATAATCGAACGCTTGGTTTTGTCGCGATCACCGCCGCAGCCGAATACCAGAATTTTCTTGCCCGATGTATCCACGCCCGTGAGCAGATTTTCGAGGGCATCAGGAGTATGCGCGTAATCGATTATCACCTCAAAGGGCTGGCCCATGTCGACTTTTTCGACCCGACCGGGCACCTGAGGCGCGGTGCTTAGCAGGTCAATCGCTTTATCGAAATCATAGCCCATGCCAATAGCTGCAGCTATGGCCGCGCCGGCATTAGCCAGATTAAACCTCCCCAGATATGGCATGACCCCATCGCGGGATTTGCCGGCATAGGAGACTTTAAAATGACGTTGATTATCGCGATAACCTTTATCTTCGATTATAACATCCGCGGTATATTTTTGTTTAGCATCAGATATGACCGAATAAGAAATCATTGTCGTTGAGCAAATAGCACTCAATCTCTCGAAATGAGAATCGTTGGCGTTTAATATGGCGATACCATCTTCCTTGAGCAGTTTGGTAAATAATATCGATTTGGCATTGAAATAACTATCAATATCCCGATGGTAGTCGAGATGGTCCTGCGTCAAATTCGTGAATACCGCCTCGGAAAATTCGATATCATCACAGCGATGCTGGTCCAACCCATGCGATGAAACCTCCATAACGCAACCGGGCATTTTCGAATCCCGCATCTCGGCCAGATACTCCTGTAACTCAATCGTATCCGGCGTGGTATTGATTGCCTGTATTGTTCTCTTGCCGGTAAAATATTCGACCGTGCCGATCTTACCCCAGGTTTTTCCGGCGTTGCTTAGAATATGGGCCAGCAGAAATGTCACGGTGGTTTTGCCGTTAGTTCCCGTGACGCCGATTACGTTGATATCTTTCGCGGGATAGCGATAAAAACGGGCGGCGATTTCAGACATTACCCGTCTGATATTACCGCATCTGATAACCGGAATATTATCCAAGCCGTTAATATCCGCCTGGGATATGACAGCTATGGCACCCATCGAGGTCGCCTCCGGGATAAACCTGGCGCCATCGGTCGCGAATCCGGGCACGGCGAAAAACAGGTCGCCCGGCTTGACTTTCCGCGAATCGTTGGTCAGGCCGGTTATTTCAATATTCGAGATATCGCCTTTTATCTCACAATCGATGCCGGCAAATAATCGGCCAAGCCAGATCGATTGATACCCTGAGGCCATGTTGCTGTCAATTGCCAAATTCATCCGCTGTTACACCTCAATTGAATTACTGTACCGGGTTTTATTATTTCGCCCGCTAAAGGAAATTGATTTTCCACTACGCCTGATCCTGTAATTTCGCATTCGACATCTTTTTTTGATGCTAATGTAAGGGCTTGCTTTATAGTCAAACCCTTAAAATCAGGGACAAGATTCTCATCGCCCGAATCCTCATAGTAAACCGAGGTCGTTTTTAGTAATCCTTTTATATTTTGTTCCGGGCTTTCCGTGATAAAGTTTTCGGAACGGCTTAACTCGCCGCTTTCCAGAGCATAGCTTCTAAGCAATTGCTGGGGCAGACAATAGTACCTTTCGGCAATTCTTTTAAAGACCGGGGCCGATGTTTCGCCGCCGTAACGCGATGTTTTAGGTTCATCGAATAAGATCAAACCGACGACCATCGGATTTTCGGCGGGAAAATAACCCACGAAAGACGCCCGGGACTTCCTGTGGTCATAGCGCCCATTTTCATTTAATTTCAACGCTGTACCGGTCTTGCCGGCAATCGTGACAAGATTGGAGACGGCTTTCGTAGCGGTACCCCGGACAACAACCTGACGTAAAAGTTCGGATAGAGTCGAAGTTATATTCATGGGAAAGACTTTCCTTATTTGATGAGTTCTGTGAAGCGTTTTGCGAAAGCCATCGGCCTGTACGAGCTCTCTGGCAATATACGGACGATATAGAAATCCGCCGGAAGCTATAGCGCCGTAGAGCGAAACGATCTGCAATGGCGAAGCGGAAATACCGTGACCAAAACTGATATTGGCCAGGTAATGTTCGCGCCAATCAAGCGGCAGCATTTCGCCGCCCGCTTCCCCCGGAAAATCCACGCCGAGAGGCATCACGAAACCCGCTTCCTTGATAGCCTTGAATATGCGTTCGTCCCCCAGCTCCAGGGCCATTTTGGAGATTCCAATATTCGATGAATAAACCAGTATATCCCCAACATTGAGGGTGTCGTATTCATGGTCATCTCTTATAGTTCGACTGCCAATCCGGAACTTACCGTTTTCTACGAAGAATTCGTTGTTAAGTTCAAATTTACCGCTGGATAGTCCCAGAGCAGTGGTAATTATTTTAAATGTCGAACCGGGTTCATACTGGTCGGCGATCGCCCGGTTGCGGCTCGACGGCGCTCCCAGGCTATCGAGAACCGCGCAGGCCAGAATTTCTCCGGAACCGGCTTTGATAAACAGGCCGATGCCATAGGCCGCGTTATT
This sequence comes from uncultured Ignavibacteria bacterium, assembly GCA_964521815.1. Lineage (GTDB taxonomy): Bacteria > Zixibacteria > MSB-5A5 > UBA10806 > 4484-95 > JAAEQD01. The sequence continues at coordinate 7,889 of CAZFSN010000010.1, forward strand.
TTCGTATAGAGCCGCCGCCATTTCCTGTTCGACAATTTGCTGAAGATTCAAATCTATTGTGGTTATGATATCGCTTCCGGTTTGGGGTACTACCAGCGGCTCCTCATCGAAAATATAGCAATGCCCCAAGCCGTCCCGTCTTAAGATGGTTTTGCCGTCTTTGCCGGAAAGGTAATCGTTGTATTGCAGTTCAATGCCCGATAGGCCATTATTATCGATATCGACCCGGCCTAAAAGAGACAACGCCAGATCGCCGGCAGGATATACCCTCTGGGGTTCGATAATGCGATTCAAAGTCTCAATATCGGATTTCTCGAATCGGGCTTCAAGAGATTTGGAGGTTTTACGTGAAACCCACAGAAATCGGGGATGCTTTTTGAATTTTAAAAGCCAGTCAGCGCTGTCGGTGAGACGGGTAAGTTTTTTCGCGGCAGCGCTTTTATTTTTTATATTTTCCGGGACGACATAATAGGAATATGAATCAATATCCTGCGCCAAAATTTTATTGTTGCGATCATATACCGTACCGCGCTTGGCCTGAATATTAATAATTAAATTTTGCTGATTGTTGGCAGCCGCCACGAAGTCATCATGTTTTAATAACTGAAGCCAGGCAAGTCTGGCCGAGAATATAATCAGTACCGCTATGAATAAAGCTTTGATTACGGTCAGCCTGGATTTCAGTCTTTTGCGAATGAAACCCGTCATATTATTCAATTACCATCTTTATTTCTCTAATTATCATATCCGCCAGAGATACGAACAAATTTCGGTTCGGCTCTGATTTGAGGGCGGGTTTATCGAACAATACCATTCGCTGTTTGACCTCATACGACCAGCCGTATTGGCGGACACAGCTGTCTATCCAGGCAATTGAATGATATTTATCAAGTTCCGCCCGAAGGTGCTTGTTTTGTTCGATGATTTCCGTTTTATCGCGTTCCAGTTTGGTTAATTCTTTAGATAAGCTGAGAGCAACGGTCGATTTCCAGACCCACAACACCGACAGAGTGAAAATGACCGGTATTATAAGTATCGCCCGGTTATGACCGCTTTTTTTATTATGACGTGACCGCAATTCTCTCCACTATCCTTAATTTCGCTGATCTGGCCCTGGGATTCGAGGCGATTTCCGCGGGACCAGGTCCGACAGGTTTGGGAAATATCGGTCGAACCAGTTTTACTTTGCCGCAAGTACATTCAGGTCGTTTTGATTGGCATACGCATCTGCCGGAATACTTCTTGAATATCCGCTTGACCAAGCCGTCTTCAAGTGAGTGATAAGAAATCACCATCGCTTTGCCGCCCGGCGCCAGAAGCGGTATCACCGATTCCAGGCCCCGGCTGATATGTTCCAATTCATCATTGACTTTAATCCGCAAAGCCTGAAATACCCGCGCCGCGGTTTTCACGAAATATCTGTCTTTTACCACGAGGCGGATTATTTCCGATAATTGGCCGGTAGTCGTAATCCGGCCTTTGTAATTTTTTATAGCCCTGGCCAGGTATTTTGCCCTGGGCTCCTGGCCATAAGTTCTAAACAAATCAGTCAATTCTCTTTCGGTATAATTTTTAAGAATGTCCGAAGCCTTTCGCGAATTTTCATGATCATAAGCCAATGATAAAGGACCATCTTTGAGATATGAAAAACCTCGTTGGGAATCATCTATCTGAAATGAACCGATCCCCAGGTCAAATAAGATAGCGCTGATAATAGGTATCCCCCTCCCCTGAAGGAAATCAGCCACATTTGAAAAATTCGAATTAATTAGCTCGGCTTCAATTCCGAGTTTGTTCAAAGACCTTTTAGTTCGCTCAAGTACCGCCTGATCGAGGTCAAAGCCATAGTATCTAAATTTATTCCCGTGTGCCTGGAAAACCGCCTTTAGATGGCCGCCCGCGCCCGTCGTTGAATCGATAAAAACCCCATCCGGACAACTGCCCAATTGGTCGACAATTATGTCAACCATTACCGGAAGATGCGTCTCGTCAGATGAGGATCTTTCGGGCCACCTCCTCATAAGATTCAGGACTTTCCTTTAAATATTTCTCAAATGCGTCAGGATCCCAGATCTCCATCCGATCCAGAGCCCCGTTAATTAGTACTTCTTTGCCAAGCCCGGCCAATTTGATAAGGTTAGCCGCCAGCGTAATTCGGCCCTGACGATCCACCTGAACATCGGCGGCATTAGCCAGAGTCGATCTCAAATAGTACAATGCGTTAGGATCAGTCTGGGCCAGTGAACGCAGTTTTTGCTCCACTTTATCCCACTCATCGGCCGGAAAAATATATAGACAGGAATTCAATCCTCGTGTAATTACATAACTTTCGACGGTTTCGGGAGCCCGTCTGAATTTGGCCGGGATATTGATTCGGCCCTTCTGGTCGATTGTATGTTTGTAAGATCCCTTGAAGCCTGCCAAAACAGTATTCTCCTATTCCACCCACAATTCCCCACAAAACTATAAGTTTGTCCCACAATTGTCAAGAAAAAACTTTGGGCAACTTATAGTCTTTTAATAGATATAGGGCTATAGCCAAGAGTATTGGGCTTTCCCCATATTTCTATAGAATTTTCCTCGCTGTCATATCGATTGGATAAAAACAGCTCAGTACAACCCACTGAAAAACAATCACATATAAGGACGTTTCATTGTTTCAATCGGTTTCCGGCGATCTGGCATCACCTTTGCGAAAGTATTCCCCGGAAATTGAAATCACTGCGAAATAATGCAAGGAGGGGATGTTATGAAAAAGTCCGTTAATACACTGGCAGCAATTATCTTATTGATAATTAGCGGCTTACCGGCAACACTAAGAGCCGATGAGGTTTTCACTTATAATGTGACAACGGCATTAAGTGAAATTACAATCACTGACACAGACAGAGGGGTAAAATATTATTTTGAGCCCGATGATTTTATCGATATCAGCGGCGCTCCCGAAATCCCTTACAAGATAATCCGGCTGGCTCTGCCTGCCAATACAAAAATAAATTCGGTAACTTCCACCGGCAGTCAGATCAGCAGTATTGCTCATGATGTTAATTACGCCTGGAATGAAGGCGAAATGAAAACCGATATCGACGCGTCTTATAGCCCGGCGCCGAAAAACGAGGCGATTTATAATTCGAGCGATATCTATCCGGGCAAATACGTTGAAATGCTAAACCATGGAATAATGGGCACGCAGCATCTTGCCAGTTTTGCCGTTTATCCTGTTCAGTATCGTCCCAGTGATGGCGAATTGATAATGGTTGGCGATATAAATATTGAGATTCATCTTGATAGTGATTTTCAACCTCTGTCAGGCGATATGCCGGGAGCGTTGTATATGGTTGGCGATATGGTAGATAATCCTGAGGGGATATCAAATCCGACACCCTCCCCGGCTTCCGGCGGAGGCACGATCCCCGGCGGTATGTTAATGGGTATTGGCGCCGAATACCTGATAATAACCTCAGGTGAATTGGCTCCGGCCTTCTATCCTTTCGCCGTCTGGAAAAACCAGAAAGGCCTTTTAACCGAAATAGTGTTGATAGAAGACATTCTGGCCAGATATACCGGCGAGGATGACGCGGCCAGACTTCGCGAATATTTAAAAGAAGCACATTTAGCCGGCGCTCAGTGGGTACTTTTAGGCGGCGATGAGGATATCATTCCGATTCGTTACGCCTATCCCGGAAATGTATCTTCCACACCGGCTTTGAAAAATCAGCAAATAACGGATTTGTATTTCGCCGATTTAACCGGCAACTGGGATGTCGACGGCGATGGCGTCTATGGCGAATATGTTCAAGACCAACCGGACATTTATCCCGAAGTATATGTGGGCAGAGTCCCGGCGGCCTCGCCCGAAGAAGTTGAGATCTGGGTAGGTAAAGCCCTGATGTACGAACAGAATCCCAATAATGGCGATTACGACTATCTCACTCGCGGGCTGTTTATTATCAACGATCAAATGCGGGATCTTAATCAGCATATCGAATTGGCGGGTTTGATGCCGAATAATTTCTATGTCGATAATTCCACTTGCGCCGAAGAACCGAGCGGCGGCGCGTTGGAACCGACTCAGCCTTCCGGCGAACAAATTGTCGCGGCTATGAATCAGGGCTGGGGTTATATCAGCAATCATAATCACGGCGGATTCTATTATTACGCGGCCAGGACACCCGGCTACAATAATGTTCCCCGTTCGGATATGTACGGCGATACGATTAGATACACCGAACAGGCAGGCGCTTTGAGTCATCTCGATGAATCCACCAAATATGGCGTGCATTATTCTATCAGTTGTTACAATGCCGCTTATGATTTCGATAAGGAAGTTTTCTGGCCCGGGCCGTTTATAACCAATAATTCATTCATGGAAGCCTTCCTGTTTCTGCCTAATAAAGGCGGCGTGGCTTACCTGGGTAATACCCGCTGGGGCTGGGTGTCGTCATCCCACTTGTTAGAAAAGAAATTCGTTGAATACGTGTTTTCCGATACGGCCAGGCAATTGGCGGTAGCCGAAACGCTGTCCAAATTGTATTATCCAACCAAGCGCGACCTCGATTATGGCCATTCTTTGTTCGGCGATCCGGAAATGCGGATATGGGCCAACACACCGATTCCCCTTAGCATAAATGTGCCCGAACATATCAGTCTTGATTCGAACTCGATTACAGTGGAAGTTACAACGGCCGGCGGCCCGGCGTCTAACATTAAAGTCACCGCCTGGAAACCGGGAGAAATATACATAAGAGGCACAACCGATGAATCCGGCCGACTGGAAATACCGCTTGACATAACTGAGATCGGCAATCTATACATCACGGCCGTTGGTCAGGATTATCTTCCGTGCATAGACACCATAGCAGTCCAACTGCAATCGTCTATCGGTGATAATAATGGCTCAGGCCTGCCTTTACAGACAAGCTTGTTTGCCAACTATCCCAACCCGTTTAACGCTACCACCAGTATAAGTTACGCGCTGGCCACGGCGGGTCAGGTTCAATTGGAGATTTTCGATATAACCGGCCGGATGGTTAAAACCTTAATCGATGGCAATCAGGAAGCCGGTTCGCACAATGTAATCTGGGATGGCCTGAACGATCAGGGTAAAGTGGTAGCCAGTGGAACGTATTTCTACAGGCTGAAAACCAAAGACGATAGCTTCGTCAAGAAAATGGCTCTTTTGAAATAGCGGACAAATTTCTGATACGATAAAGTTCGAAACGGTCGGTTAAATAAATTAACTGACCGTTTCTTTTTATTATATCAATAAAGTTATTAACTCCCCGGCCAAGAATATCAAAACCTGGGGCATTTTTAAAATCACTATCGGGTGAAAATTCTTCAATTACAAGTTTATCGATTAGAACGTACCGTATGGTTTGTTTAGCTATAGAGTGGGCGATATCGGCCCTGCTCGATGTAAAATCTATTATCACCTGATCGCTGGGATTAAGGTAGAGATATGGCCTATTGAGATAAAATCCATCCGCCCTGTTCCAGTTGGAACATAATATCCCCACCACCGCGTCGGGCTCGGCTGACACATCGAGAAATTGCCAGATATCATAATATGGCAAGGCCGTAATTTTCTGCGATGATCCCGGCTGATTAGGATCCAGCACAGATACTGTTTGCAAAAAATAATCCCGGTCGACAAAACCCAGAGCGGCTTTTATCCGGAAAGCTCCATCCCGGATCAGTTGAACGCCGCTAATAGCAATTAAAAGCGACAGGCCGGTTATGGCTATATAGCCGGGCAATTTTCCGATCTTGAAAAGCCTGTCGATAATAACCGCTGCCGCCAACGCCAATAAAGTGATAACCGGCATCAAATAACGGGCATTCGGCCAGGCGATATACCAGAATATGAAAAATATCAATGAAATAATTAAGGCTTTATATATAACTCTGGGAATCTGTTTAATAAAAAATAGAAGCGGCAGGAAAATCAATATCGCCGGGCCTACGCGGCCGCGAAAAATATCCGGGAAGTAAACTAACCGGAAAGGCGACGTGATAAAATTGAGCAGATTTTGATTCTCCACTTTAGCATTAGTGGCTCTGTTAAAGCTATCGAATACGGGATGCCAAAATTGGGAATCAAATAAGCTGTTAAAGAAAGGGTACACCGGGTTGCCGGTCTGAATATAGGCTTTCAGGTACCAGGGCAAACCTAATAAAAGCGCGGCAACCACGAATAAAACAATATCTTTTATTCTATGACGGGACAAAAGCAGAACCAAAAACACTGAGATCAAAAAAATAGACGCGTTGGTTTTAGTCGAGGCGGCCAGGCCGGCAAAAATGCCCGCGAAGATTATTTGTTTGGTTTTTTCGGTATTGATATATTCGACATAAAATAAAAACGAACATAACGCGAAACCGGCGGCCAAGTAATCGTTTTTAGCATCGGTTAAGCCGCCCATAAATAACGGCACCGAACCCAACGCCAATAGCGCCAGGGCCAACGAACTTCCGGTTAGACGGTTGAACCCCCGGCCTAATAAGAACATGACTATCAAGCCGACAATGCATGTAAAAAACTGCGCCGCCTCGGGCGAGACAAAAGCGACAATCGGAGTTAACAACACCTCGGAATTTAGAGCCGTGGCAGAAAGGGCAATTGTCGGGTAAAACCTGATGCCGCCATCGCCGGCCCAGAGTTTGGGCAAGCCCAGATGGTAATATAGCGTGTCATTTTTAATCGGCGGCGACAACGATGAAAACGCGGCGATTAAAATTACTCCGGCCAGTAAAAGCAATGGTAATATGTACTTCTTGTCGATATCGAAACTTTCCCGCATCAGCGACCGCCGCCCGGCGATAGAGAATAGCAATATAATTATTATGAACGCACTAAAAAAAACGCGATTGTATAAACCAGATAATCCGGCTATAAACAGAACAATAATCGCCAGGCCGCAGCCGGCAAAGAAGCCCGTAAAGAAATCGATTTTTGTTGCCAGCGCCTTTCTGAAAAATACTACGCCAAGCCCCGCTAAAGATATGCTGAAAATTATACCGAATAACAGGTCAACTACTAATTTCATAAACCTAATAGCTCTTTTAATCGATTTATACGCGATAAGCCGAACAAAACAAAATAAGAGACAAAAGCCAGCAATAAATATAAGGAAATTAGCAAAGGTCTTGCGCCCTTGCCTTGATTGCTATCATTATCATTCATGATAATTCGCTTCTGATGACGATTATTTGGTCACGACCCGCTTTTTATAAGCATAGGCCAGGTTTCCCCAGAGTATATAATCAAAAATAAAATCAGGCCAGTTAATATTTTCAAATTTTGAAACCGCTTTCGCGGTCAAATTCAGCGCCGGGCTGTTTATGACTAAAAATGAGAAAGTTTTTATAATTCGCCTGACCGGCGAATAGCAGCCGGCCAGACCGAGCAGATGGCCTGGAATTTGATTTAAAAAATCGGGGTGCTTTTTAATGAGATAGTCAAAAGAGTTCGCGCCGAAATCCCGGAAATCTTTGATTAAAGATTCGACTGTGCGCTTATGACGATGATAAGTGATCGCCCCGGAAACGTTTTTCACGGCGATACCATGCTTCTCCAAACTTAAGCCGAAATCGATATCTTCACCGCCCCAGCCTTTGAACGCTTCATCGAATCCGCCGACTTTTTCGAAATTTTCCCGGCTGATATAAAAATTATTACTGGTAAAATAGCGATTCGGCACTGTTCGATTTTCGCTATCATGAGCATATCTTCCCCGGGAATAAAGGTATCGTTCCAGCCTATTTTTCTTCGAGTCGGGCGGCGGTACGACAGTGCCGACTCGAACACAATGACTGTCGTTTTCCTGTAAAATCGCCGTCAGGTAACCGTCAGAGGGAGCCATATCGCCATCAAAAAAGACTATATCTTTGCCGACAGATTTTTTGAATCCTGAATTGCGATTAGCCGATCGGCCCAGCGGCGGATCGTTGCGGAAATATTTGAAAAAAATCGGGTAGCGAAGTTTTTTAATCATCTGCTCGGTGCCATCGGTTGAACCATCATCGCAAATAATAATCTCGAAATCGCGAGCGGTCTTGATTTGCCTTTTAAGGCTGTTCAGAGCGATCAATAACGAATCTTTTTGATTGCGAACAGGAATGATTATACTGGTTTGAATCATCTAGCCAGTTCCCCGTAAATATCCATCAGCTTTTTACCTTCATTCTCCCAGCTATATTTGCTTTTGACTTTATGACAGTTTTGAACCGCCCTGGCAAGCTTTTTTTGTAGAAAATCGCTGATTGCCTTCGCATCTTCGGCTGAATTATCGTTTTTCAGCACTAGTCCCAGATCGTCATCCTCCACCACCCTCTTCAACTCCGGCAGGTCGGTAACAATCGGCGGAGTACCGGCCATGATATATTGAAATAATTTTTGCGGTAAAGCCAGATAATTGTTAAGCGCGGTCGATTCCATCAGAAGCAGTCCGGCATCAGCGCCGACTGTGTAAGAGGGCAATTGCTCCGGCGGAACAACTCCGGCGAATCTTACCCTGTCCTCGATATCCAGTTGTCGCGTCATTTCATCGATTAAAGCCCTGTAAGGCCCATCGCCGACAAATAAAATCCCCGTGTCGGGGACCCCCTTAATCGCTCGCAAGGCTCTATCTATCCCCTGCCCGGGTCGCAAAACTCCCTGATAGATCAACACGAATTTTTGAGTTAAATTAAACTTTTGTCGAATATTAATCGGTGGGTCGATAGAAGGGGTTTCGGCTACATTCATGACGACTGTTGGATCTTTAATATTATAACGTCGTAAAAGTTCGTTGCCAATTGAATGATTTATGGTAACGACACAATTAGCTTTGTGTATAAATCGCTTTTCCAATCTTCGCCAAAACCATTTTACTACCGGCCTTTTGCGAAGCGCTAAAAGTTCGGTATAAAGCTCCCGGGCTTCATATACAACTTTGCCGCCAGATTTTTTGGCGGCGGTGACAGCCGCCCATAATGTATCCAGATCGACCGCGTGCACGATATCGGGCTTTAATCTGCCGGCGATATCAGCCGCTTTCAGATTAAATTCGATAAACCGCCTCTGACGGAAATACCTGGTGCTCTGGGGAATGTAATGAACTGCAGCGCCCTCGAATGTTTTGGGTTCATCTCCCCCGGTAGTAATGATATCCAATTCATAACCGGCCTGGACAATATCACGGCATATCAAACGAGCGCGCGAATCATAATCGAACGGATTTATGATAAGAAAACAGATTCGCAATGTTTTCTCCAATACGTGTCAATTGCGCCCAGCGGCGCGATATAAGCTCCGGCCGATTTCGCTTTTTCCAAAATCGAAAGGTACGTGTCAAACCAGCCGGGGAAATCTGGAGTATAAGCAGTCCGGACATGCCAATCCAAAACCAGAAGCCCCTGGCTGGAAGCGGTTATATTGATAATTTCATTAAGCGTTCTGTCTCTGAGTGTCTTATCCTTAATCGTGAACAAGGAGCAATCCATCAAGCCTATAGGCATTTCCAGAACATCAAAAGTTTCGCCGGTATTAAAATCAAAACCGAAAAGCGGGAAATTTAAGCCGCAAGTAAAACCGGGTATCGTATCCGAGCCCAGCGTTGAAGAATAGCTGAAACCTCTTATATTTCTCCAAAAATCCGGCAATTGAAAATCGAGATAATGCGGTCTTATGCCCTTGATATCAGCCTCGAAAAGACCGGCCAGATCAGATCGCTTTCGCGACAATCCATCGCTATCGCTCCAGGTGCCGATACCGTTATGTAGAGCTATCTCGAATTTTGATTTATCGGCACCGCTTAAATCACGGGCTACTTTTTTAACTTTGTAGGTGGGATCAAGCGATGAATGTCTTTTACCGGCAAAAATAAAATTAGTGCCTTCCGGTTCGATCTCAAACCACTTATCGAAAGTGCAATAAGGATTTTTTACGAACGTAACCGCGGAAATCATCGAATGAGATAAACCCCTAAGAGAACCCGTCACTCCACCGGGGATGCTGTCGGAAAAAACCGCCATGGCCAGCATTTTCAATCCACCCGGTATTTTCCGTCTATGAATGTCAAGGTCATGACTTACGCCTATGGCGAATGGCGCGCCGTTGGGCCAGGGCGATACTTTTTGAAAAGAATCGGGCAATAACCCCGCCGATTTCAGTGATTTGACGAAAAAATCGACATAGCTGATAAAGAAAGGGTAAATATATTTCAGCTTGGTTTTGATTTTTTCGGGCAGCCATTTCGATTGTTTCTTATCGCCTAAACCGGTTTCCAGAAATTTCCAAATTAAAGCGAAAATATCCAGGCCGAGCCTTAAGTCCTTAACTTTTGCCGATTCCGGTTGAATGAAGCCCGGCAATACCAGCCGGGTTCTATCGTTAAATAATAGCCAGTCGCTATTTTTGATCTCATATTCAATATAGGGTACGGTAAAACCCGGTTGGTTATTATCGCCGCCATATGTGATATCCGCGCCGGAATCGACCTTTTTGAACTTAATCGAGGTTATCGAGGACATTAAATTAATGATATAGATTGCTTTTTTTTCAGCTAACGCGGGACATTTAAAACAGATATTCAATTCAACCATATAATTCGGCTTTCGTTTTCATAAGCATTCTATATATCCGACCCTTACAACTGAAATTTCTTTCTATTTGAAAATGCTGTACCGGCATAGACCCAAATGACTTTTTAAAATTACCGATAGATTCAATATCCCCGCCCAACAAGTCCCAATTAATAATCCCTTTTTCACGCAAGCAATCACCAATTTTCAAAATCAGGAAATTGTTGACCCCGAGATTAAGATATTCCGGATAACAGCCGGCCAGCCAATCACAGGCATAACGACCGAAAATCAACTGCGCCCTGAAAGCCGCCGGCCGCCCTTCGATACAGGCTGTATACACTTCCACGAGTTTTAGTTCGATCAATTTATTCACCCATTCCGTCAACAATCGAATATCCAGCGGAGGTTTTATTTTTTGCCGTTTATAACTCGCCAGGTAAATATCAGGCTGAAATTTGTTCTCAGACTTAAACTCAACTCCGGCGTTTATTGATTTGTTGACCTGCTTTCGCGCGCTATGAACACTTCCGGTTTTCATAGTCTCAAAATCATCCGGTTTAAGATAATATGTCAAGCGCTTTTTAGCCTGCCAATTTTGAGGAATTGATTTGGAGGTAAATTCGGGTATCAATGAAAAAATCGCGGTATCGTACTTATTGTTAATTTGCTGAATAAGTTTATGGAATACATCCTCGTCCCCCCTTAGGGAAACAGGTCCATAGTATTGAAAATAAGGCGGAATCAGGGCGGTCTTTACGCCATATTTTTTACCGGTTATTAAATTGGCCAAACCGGCAAGTTTTTCCGAGTCGATACACAGCAATGGATCGAAGTTGAGATCGAGTATCTGCGAAGCTGTCAATAAAAAATCGGGATTATAGAATACTCCTCCCGAAAAATCGATTAAATCAGGCGTAACCCATTTTCGATATAAGTCCTGATCGGCCTCTATTATTTTATATTCAGGCAAAGTTATCTTATTATGGCGAATTTTCCCGTCCCGGAAAGCCCGCTGATTTTGGCCCGGACATAGAAAACGTAAATACCGGCCGCGACTTTTTGTCTGGCCTCATTTCTAAGATCCCAGGAGTTTTCCTGGCTATAATCTATTTCTTTTATCAAATCGCCGGCCGCGTTATAAATATAAATTTCCGCGTCAGCCGGGACACGAAGGAAATTTACGCGCGCGTCTTCATCCCTGGCGAACACCGGATTGGGATATACAGCCATGTCATGTAAATCGGGCGATGGCGCGACCGCGCCGGATTCATAAATTGATAAGCCATTGGAAGTGCCGATATAAACAAAACCGGTTCTTTTATCAACTTCTATACTACGGACAGAGTTATCCAGAAGAAATGAGTTGGCGGTTCTAAACGATGATTTCCAGGTAATCCCGGCTAACTCGGCGACTCCGGAATCTGTAGCCACCCATTTATTGCCTAGACCATCGAGGGCCAGCGATCTGACCGCGGTCCGTTGATCATCGGGCAAATCGACCCAAAACAAATTAGTTCCATTGAATTTCGCCAGACCCGAGCCGGTCCCGGCATATAACAATCCTGAGTTATCCAGTTGAAGGTCGGTTATGAGATCGACTCCAGTCAGTTTTTCCAGCCATTGATCATCGGTGCTATCAAAAACATCGGCGCCGTAGTTTACTCTTTGAATATTCTGATGTTCTCCACAAACATAAGTAATATTATCAGCCACGTATATTACCTGTTGCCAGTTGTCGGCGACCTGTTCGGGGTTTTGATAATATGCCAACCACTCTGAATCGAGCGGATCCGGATTATAAACCGCCATCACAACCTCCGGATTATATGCCTTTAAATTCAAAGCCCAGACATAGCCCTGGTCATCGATAAAAATATCAGAGATAACTACGTAATAAGCCCCCGCCTGGACACCTCTAAGCGGGCTATTATTTTCATCGAAATTTTGCCAGGTCGTATCGCCGTCAAAACTGAATAAACCATCCCCCCAGCTTCCGAACCAGACCAGGTGATGAATGTCATCATATTCCACCGCTACCGCGCCGCTAGTCCCGATCCCGGAGTTGCGATAATTATAGTTGTACCAATTGACGCCATCGAATTTAGATACGCCCATCTGTCCGCCATAACCCGGTATAGTATGAACCAGCCAGACATTGCCCGATGAATCGATAGCCAGATCGTTGATGTAGTTGGCGGCCGGACCAGGCACGGTAACTATCTCCCAGTAATTATCATTAAATCGGCCGAACCCGCCCTCCGTAAACGCGGCCCAGATATTTCCCTGGCTGTCATTCGTAATGCCTCTGGCCTGTGTTGAAGTAAGGCTATCGATCGATAACCGCGCCCAATTACCGTCCGCTCTCGTGTAGACGCCGTCATTGGCCGCGGCGGTTATGATGCCGTTAATATGTTTCAATGAGTAAATGGTCTTGCCGGTTGGCCCGATATTATGCCATATCGAATCAGCGTCCATCCAGAACACGCCGTTCGTAGTACCGATAAAAAGAGTATCGAGCGCGTAAGACATTGATCGAATTTTGGGTTCTGTCAATCCATTTTGGCCCCTGGTTATTGTACTCCAGTGAGTATAGACCTGAGGATTTTCATCGTTTTTTTCAATATAAGCCAGGCCGCTGTCAGTACCGGCCCATAAATATTCGCCTATAGTTAAAACCGCCCGTGTCGGCGTCTGTAAAGGGATGTCATTAAAGTGATCGTATGTCTCCTTAAATTCTCCACCGTTTCTATCAATCAAGAATTTGCTGACACCTACCTCGGTAGCGACCCAGAGAATATCGCCATCGGCATGAAGGTCCAGAAGGATGTAGCGTATCTCGGAATCATATTCGAACTCTTCATACCTGATAGTTCCATCAGTAGCGATTTTGGTGAGAGTGCCATTATTGCCGCCTAAAAAGACACTGCCGGCGGAATCGATTTCAATCGAATAAATATTTATGTCTCCCAGACCATCGGAATTCAAATATTTCCTCGTCTCGCCGGTGACAGTATTATATCTGATAAGCCCGCCGGTGCTGGTGCACCAGATATCCTGGCCATCGCTTATAATATCGGTGCAGTTTTTGGAGTAAGTATAGTTATGCCAATCTCCGATAGCGGCCCAAATATCGGGCGGAACCGCCCATAAAATACAGATTAAAACCAGCGCCAGGAATACCCTTGTCATCATATTAATCATTATATTTTCCTCTTCTAATAAAGGCAACTGTTATTATTATTAAAATGGACCCTAACAGCGCCGCCTGTGGAACGACATTGCCCAAACGATTATAAATGCTGGTCGATTTCTCGGGCCGAATGTCGCCTACTACCAGCTTTTCCTCATTCATTTGGGTCATGTCTTTCGTCCTACCCCAGCGATCGATAAACATCGAGACTCCCGTATTGGCGCATCTGGCCAGCGGCACCCGGTTTTCTATTGCCCTGAATACCGACATTTGAGCGTGCTGATAAGGCATGGATGATGGTCCAAACCACATATCGTTGGTGATCACGACCAAAAACCTGGCGCCCAGCCGGCAAAAATCTCTGCAATAGCCGGGAAAGGCTGATTCAAAACAAATCAGAGTAGCAAACTTGACATTATTATGGGCAAAGACTGTCATGTACCGTCCTGATGAGAAATCGGCCTGACCCAACCTGACTTCTTTAAGTTTTTTAAAACGACCCGAGAAAGGAATACGCTCGCTCATCGGTACCAATTTAATTTTCTCATATACCGGAAGTGAATCCGTGCCCGGTGAAATGAGAACCGCGGCATTAAAATAAATATATTCATCATGCCCAACCCTCTCATATTCAGGCGTTCCAGTAAGAATACTCGTGTTAGCGCTATCCACTGCCTGTTTTACTCTTGAAAACCAATTTGGTTGGCTGAGAAGATAAAAAGGCGTGGCGGTTTCAGGCCAGATTACCAAATCGACATTTTCAGCCGATGCCCGGCGGGTCATATCCAGATAAGTATTTAGGCTTGCCTCCTTCCCGCCGCTTTCCCATTTTATATCGCGGTTAATATTGCCCTGGGCCAGGGCTATTTTATATGTACCGGGTTCGGTTTCGGTCGAAGCGGGCAGTCTGACCCAGCCATAAATAAGGAAAATCAGCGGCAAGCAAAGGGCGACTATTATTGAAGCCAATCTAATCTTTGGTTTATAATCGTTTTTCAGGAAAATGTATACCAGGACATTGACCGCATGTATCATCAGTGAAACGCCGTAAACCCCGAAAATTTCCGCCGACTGAATTAAAGGTAAATAATAGCTTTGCGTATAGCCATAATCTCCCCACGGGAAATTAAGTTCGGTAAATGTTCGAATATATTCCCAACTTACCCAGATTAATGGCCAGATGATAAAACCCAGAGCTTTCGATTTTCGCGATACATATCGATACAAGAGGCAATTGAAAGCTGGAATAAGCGATATTATCGCCAGCATCCCGAAAGTGCCGGGTATAGTCGCCCAGAACACGCCATAGAGAATTCCCAAATTGAAAATTAATCCCCAGATATAGCCATAACCAAAAGCCTGGCGAGGCGATATATCCTCTAAAACGAACAGTAAAATAATCGGAGAAAAATAAATTAAAAAACCGGTCTTATAAGGCGGGAAAGCAAGGGCGGTCAATAGCGCCGAAATTGCTAAAAGCCAGATTTTAGTTCTCATCCTCACTTCAATATTGGCTGGGATTTATAAGTGTATCCAAGAACCCGGATTGATGTTTTCGATAATCCCGTCAGAAACGTTACAGTACAAACTTGATGTATTCTGCAAATAACTTCCAGATTGCTTCGTCACTTCGTTCCTCGTAATGACAATTTCAATAGACAATTAGGCGACCGATACTTTAACCAGCAGCGATTTGCCTGTCATTTCGGTCGGTTGATTTAAGCCAAGATATTCCAGCATCGTGGGCGCGATATCGGCCAGAACGCCGCCGTCTCTCAGCGACCCCTCGAAATCATCATCAACTAAAATTAACGGTACCGGAAAGGTGGTATGCGCGGTAAACGGCCTTCCATCCAGCTCTTTCATTTTTTCGGCGTTGCCATGATCGGCTGTAATAAGTACGATGCCGCCTTTGTGATGGACCGCCTCGACAACCCGGCCGACACAAGTATCGACTGTTTCGACTGCTTTAACAGCGGCCTCGAATATACCCGTATGACCGACCATGTCGCAATTGGCGAAATTTAATATAATAACATCGTACTGATCCAAATTGATTCGTTTGATAACTTCATCCGTAACTTCATAAGCCGACATCTCCGGTTTTAGATCATAGGTCGCGACTTTGGGCGATGGTATCAAAGCCCGATCTTCGCCTTTAAGCGTTCTTTCCGCGCCGCCATTGAAAAAGAATGTCACGTGCGGATATTTCTCCGTTTCGGCGATTCTAAGCTGTTTCAATCCGGCCTCAGCGACCAGTTCGGGAAATATACGGTTTAATTTGACTTGAGGATAAGCCACCTCGGCTTTGAGGCTTACTTCATATAAAGTCATTGTGACCAGATTTGGGATCACCTTCGGTTCACGCTGAAAGCCATTGAATTTTTCATCCGTAAACGCCTCGCAGAGTTGGCGGGCCCTATCGGACCGGAAATTAAAAAAGATAACACTATCGCCCTCGCCAACAAAACCATTGCCCGGCTCGGCCTCGCTGCTGATAATAGCTTCCATGAACTCATCGGTATTATCTTTTCGATAATGTTCCCTGACCGTACCCGCCAGGTCATTCGATTTTTCGCCTACGCCCCGGCAGAGAAGATCATACGCGATCTTGACTCTGGGCCATCTCTTATCGCGATCCATGGCATAGTAGCGACCTACGACGGATGCCAGCTTACCGACACCGATTTCTTTTATCTTGCTTTGTAAATCTTCAATGAACCCGGCTCCGGAAGTTGGCGACGTATCGCGGCCATCGAGAAAAGCGTGAACGAATACCTTTTCGAAACCTCGTCTGCGGCACAGTTCCAGCAATCCATACAGATGGTTCATCGAGGAATGAACGCCGCCATCAGAAAGTAAGCCCATCAGGTGAAGCGATTTCCCCGCCTTTTTTGACCTGTCAATGGCCTCGTTGAGAACTTTATTAGTGAAAAAATCACCATCGTTGATCGATTTGTCTATTCTGGTAACTTCCTGGTAGACAACCCGGCCGGCGCCAAAATTAAGATGACCGACCTCAGAATTGCCCATCTGGCCTTCAGGCAAACCAACCGCCAGGCCGGAAGCCCCCAGTTGCGTATGAGGATATTTATTCCAGAGTTTATCGAAATTCGGTTTATTGGCTTTCCTGACAGCATTAAAATAATCATCCGGGTTTAACCCGAAACCATCCATAATTAAAAGCATCACCGGTTTTTTAATATTCTCGCTATTCAAAATTTCAACTCCACCTTTTGTTTACCGTTTTGACAAACACCTATTTCGAACGACTTAACATTTCTTTCATTAATAAGCTTCATAACATTATCGCGGTTCTCGTCGGATACGACCAATATCATACCAATGCCCATATTGAACACTCGATACATTTCCTCATCCGGCACCGATGCGATTCCGGAAATCGCCTTGAAAATACCGGGAACCTGCCAGCTATTGGTATCGATAACCGCCGACACGCCCTCAGGCATTATTCTATTGATATTGCCTTCGAACCCGCCGCCGGTGATATGCGCGATACCTTTGATCAGCCCGCTTTCCAAAAGCGGCACGATCACATTTAGATAAGAGCGATGGACTCGCAAAAGTTCCCGGCCGACTTCCGTTTCTGTTTCTTCAATTATATCAGTCTGTTTCATGCCGGCGATATCAAAAAACGCTCGCCGAGCCAGCGAGTACCCGTTAGTGTGAAGGCCGGTTGATTCCAGCCCGATAATCTTATCGCCTGCCAAGATTGAACCGCCATCGATAATCTTATCCTTATCGACCCAGCCGACTATAAAGCCGGCGATATCGTATTCATCTTTATTGTAGAATCCCGGCATCTCGGCGGTTTCGCCGCCAAGAAGAACCGCGCCGTTTTCGCGGCAGGCAATAGCCAAACCATCGACTATCCCAGTGACAGTTTCCGGATCGATTTGTCCCAAACCCAGGTAATCGAAAAAAAATAACGGTCGGGCGCCGCAACAGAGGATATCATCCACTAAATGATTAACCAGATCCTGGCCGATTGTCTTATGGCGACCAGTCATGAAGGCCAATTTCAGCTTGGTTCCTACGCCATCGGCCGAACCAACCAGAACTTTGTCAGTGCCGGTTAGCTCCTTAAGGGAATACATTCCGCCAAAACTGCCATGCCCGGCCACAACCAACCCGGAATAAGTCGATTCGACCAGTTTTTTCATCATGGCTTTGGCTTTATCCGCTGCCTTAATATCGACACCGGCCCGCGCGTATTCCGAGGCGGGTTTCGTCATGTCAGCTTCGTTCCGTTAATTTCGAGTTCGAATTTGCAGCCTAAAAATTCGGCGGCATTGCGGCAGACTGTCATACGGGACAGAAATATCTCGAAATATTCGACTACAGATGATATTGAAGTATCGATTTTAATTTCCAGAGAAATTTTCTTTTTGATATCATCGACGCGCAAAAACGATGATTTGGCCGCCCAATTAACCCGGTCATGAATATCCTTTTTAAGGAATTCAGTAGTTCTGACTCGCGATTGATGGACATCCGATTTATCGGCCAATATTATGGCGGCGCAAATATCCGAAATAGGGCTACCGTCTCTCTCATCATGGTTGCCGATCGCGGCGGCAATTTCGATTACCTCTTTATATTCCATACCCATTTCGACCAGCACCGGTATGACCATTACTGCGGCAGTTTGAGCGTGGTAGTCGCGATTAATAACATTGCCTATATCATGAAGATAACCGGCTATGGCCGCTAACTGAGCCTGCCTTTCGCCCTTGCCAAGTCTAATCAAGATGTTATGGGCAATACTGGCGGCTAATGAACAATGCCGGTCACCGTGTTCGGTGTAGCCGATAATGCCCAAATATTCATTTGCTTTGTAAATAAGTTCCGAAAATTTCTTGTTTTGTTTTACATCATCTAAAGTTATCAATTTTCCTCCAAATCAGACCTGAAATGTAAAATAATAGAGGTTGCCGGTCAAGGTTTATAACATCTCGCGCGGGTCAACATCTATTTTAACTGAAACGTCTTTATTGCGGCCAAAGTGTCCGCCGGTTAAAAAATCTTTCAATTTCTGCTTTTGATCGGCAGAAAATCGACCTTTCATCAGCAATTGATAATGGTATTTATTACCCAAGCGAAACACTCCGGTGGTGGCCGGCCCGAGCACTTTGCCGGTTTTAAAGCCGGTTCTTAAAATCCCGGCCGCCTTTCTGGCCGCCCAGCGAGTGGACGAATCATCTTTGCCCGAAAATACCAATCTTATTATTTTACCGAATGGCGGGTAGCCCAGTTCCTTGCGCCAGGCTAATTCTTTATTATAAAATATTTCATAATCCTGACCGGCCGCGCATTCAAGAATCCCCAGTGATGGGTCATATGACTGGACTACGAACTCTCCCTGATCGTCGCAATCCTCCGATCGTCCGGCCCGGCCGGCGGCCTGGACCAGAAGCTGAAAGACTTTCTCTGAGGCTCTGAAATCCGGTACATGCAAGCCCGCATCGGCCAGAACCACGCCCACCATACCGACTTGCGGAAAGTGATGACCCTTGGCTACCATCTTTGTCCCAAATAGGACCGGTTTTTCGCCTATTTCGAAAGTCGAGATTATTTTTTCAAGGGCGCCTTTCCGTGAGGTGGAATCGGAATCCATGCGAATTATGCCCTTTTCCCCGAGGATTTCTATCAAAAACTCTTCCAGCTTTTGAGTGCCAATCCCGCGATAATCAAAATCAATCCCCTGGCATTGAGGGCATTTGTCGGGGGCGTAATCTGTATATCCGCAATAATGGCAGCGCAGACGGCGATCGGTTTTGTGATAGGTCAAGCCTACCCGGCAATCGGGGCATAGCGCGATATAACCACAACTCTTGCACATCAACATTCCCGAATAGCCGCGACGGTTGAGCAAAATAATTACCTGCTTCCCATCGGCTATATTAATACACATTCTTTCGATAAATTCATCGGAGAGCGGCCAAAATTTCTGCTCGACCTCGACATTGTTTAAATCGATTGAAATAGCCCTGGGAAGCTTGTTTCCGCCAAACCGGTTAGGTAAGCGAAGCATCTGATACTTGCCGGTCCGGGCATTGTAAAAACTCTCCATCGATGGCGTCGCTGAACCCAGTACGGTTGTCGCTTGTTCGATACGGGCTTTTATCAACGCTACATCACGGGCATTATATCGCGGCGGCGGATCGGATTGTTTATAGGAATCATCCTGTTCCTCATCCACAACGATTAAACCTAAATTTTGAAGCGGCAAAAAAACGGCTGATCTCACCCCGAGTACAACTCTAATTTCGCCTGTCTTAACCCGTTTGTAAATATCCAGCCTCTGCCCGGCTGTAATTCGCGAATGCCAGACAGCTATAGGATAGTCCAACGCGGCGGAGAATCTCGCGATTGCCTGCGGCGTGAGCGATATTTCCGGAATAAGTATCAGAACGGATTTACCCAAGGTTAGCGCCTCGCGGGCGGCTTCGATATAGACCTGGGTCTTGCCGGAGCCGGTGACACCGAACAGCAAAAACGATCCGGCATCGTTATCTCTCAACGAATCCTTGATTTTATTAGCGGCGCTTTCTTGATCCGGGTTTAAGATTATCTGTCGAGTACGCGTCCGGGCCGGTTGAATGACTATATCATCGGTTCTCTGCGCCAGTTCAATTAAGCCATCTTTCGCGAGGGTCTCGACCAGCGCCCTGGAGAAACCCCGGTCAATAAGCGATGTTATCGCTATGCCTTCGGGAAAGCCGGCTAAGTAGTCTATAAGCTCCTGTCTTCGAGGTGATAATTTTAGCTGAGCAGCCGCCGTATTGACATTTTGGCTTATTGAGGCAAATCGCCTTGATTGCGGTTTATTCGGCTTAAAATTAGCGGCGAGATTTAATGAGCCGGACTTAATCATCTTGAAAATTACCGAATTCGAAACACCGCTCAACATCGCTTTTGATTTACTGAAAACGTAGCCATCGCGTTTAGCCTTAATTTTATCATAAACGAATTTCAATTTGCTGTCGGTCGGCTCGATTTCGCCGGCCATTACCCGCATGCGTGTCCGGCCCAACACGCCGGGCGGATACGCGGCTTTTAAAACATCGCCGATAGGACATAAATAATATTCGGCCATCCAATTGACTAATTCCAACCGGTTGGGTTCAAGTTGAAATACTGGATCGATCAGACCGCTAATCTCTTTTATGCGTGATTTGGCAATCCGGCAAGCGGGGGATACCTCGATCACGACCCCTACCGCGGAATGATTCTGAAGCGGTACCAGTACCAACCGGCCCACTGCAATATTGTGCTCCAGGTTTTCGGGAATAATATAAGTAAAAGCCCCAAATCCCGTTTTAGGTATAGCTACATCGGCGTACATAAGACAAAGAAGGCAGCCTTTACAGGCTGCCTTTAATAAGGTATTTGCTATCTTCTACTTTTTTATGCATGCATCGTATTTTTTATTGGCATCTAAAGCTTCT
>CAZFSN010000011.1:0-28442 GCA_964521815.1 uncultured Ignavibacteria bacterium
ATTCTAGGTGGTAGGGGTGACGTTTATATGATTCGCGCATCGATTGCTCGCGGTTGTTCACCATCTTAATCGGCCGGCCGGTGGCCATTGCCAGAATCGCCGCGCGGCCGCAGAGCGCGCCCATCACTTCATCCTTGCCGCCAAATGATCCGCCCAGAGTCGCCTGCTCGATTCGCACGCGATTTAAAGGCAGTCCCGTTACTCTGGCTACCGCCCGTCTGATTGTATATAAATTTTGCACCGATCCGATTATCGTTACTCCGCCGTTTTCTCCCGGCGAGGCTAACACCGCTTCCGGTTCAATATAACTGTGCTCTATTTTAGCGGTTGAATAATCGCGCTCCAGAATAATATCGGAACCGGCGAAACCATCGGCTATATCACCTCTTCTCACTTTGTGATGCGCGCACAGGTTGCCATCGGGATAAACAAGCTCGGAACCATCGGCCAGCGCGGCTTTGGCATCGGTAATAACCGGCAAAGGTTTATACTCGACTTCGATTAAATCAACTGCCCGTTGAGCAATTTCCGATGTATCGGCGGCCACCAATACGATTGCATCACCGATATAGCGGACTCTATCGGAACACAATAATACCTGATTGGGAATGACCGAACCGAACGATTTTTCGCCGGGAATATCATTATGAGTAAGTACGGCTCTTACGCCCGGCAGGCTTTTCGCTTTATCGATATTGATAGACAGAATTTCGGCATGAGGATACTCCGCGTGCTTGACACAGCCATAAAGCTGATGCTTCAGATTATAATCGGCGCTGTATTTGGCTTGACCGGTGACCTTATCTCTGGCATCGACACGGGCAACGCTGGTTCCGATCGCCTTGAATTTATCTTCGCTTTTCATTAATCTTTAACTGATATTGCCTGCTATTTGCTCGAGTCCCCGTTTCAGCAGTACACCGACCATCTCTTTACGATACGCGGCCAGCGACCGGATATCATCTATCGGTCTGGCTTCGCTTATGATTATTTCAACGGCTTCGGATATGGTTGCCTCACTTAATTGCTTGCCCGTCAGGAATTCCTCGGTGCGTACGGCTCTTATCACGGTTGGCGCGACCGCCCCCAGAGCCAGCCTGATTTTATCAATCGCGTTTTTGCGAATAGAAATATTAGCTGCTACCGATACCTTGCTTATTGCCAAAGCTTGACGGGTTGCCAATCGCAAAAAGAAACCATGCGCCCAGGATATTTTAAAATTAATCGATGTAATCAATTCGTTGGCTTTTAAAATTGTCGAACCGGGGCCTCTGAAAAACTCGTCGATAGCAACGGTTCTTTTACCTTTTGCCGAAGATAATTCCAGTTTCGCGCTCAGAACATACAATGGCGGGATTAAATCACCGGCGGGCGAGCCGTTGGCGATATTGCCGCCGATAGTGCCCCGATTTCTAATCTGAACCGAACCGGCCACCGATGCCGCCTGGACCAACTGCGGCGCGTATTTTTGCAATTGAACTGATTTGATAATATCCGTAAATGTATTCAGCGGACCTATTTTTAAAGTATCCTTATTGAACGCAATCTTATGAAGCGGTTGAACGCGATCAAGTACCAGAAGTTTCGGCCAGGGGCGGTCATACAGGTCATGAAGCCTGACTAATAAGTCGGTTCCGCCGGCGACCGCTTTTACTTCCTTTTTACCAATCGCTGTTAAAGCATCTTTCAACGTTGATGGATTGATTGTTTCGGTTTCGCTCATAGCTTCTTTTTCTTCTTGATATTTTGTTTAGATGCCAGTTCTACCGCTTCGAATATCTTTTCATAACCGGTACAACGGCAAAGGTTACCCGATAAGGCTTTTCGTATCTCCGGTCGGCCTGGATTCGGATTTTTATTCAACAGCGCCGCCGATGACATGATAAAGCCGGGCGAACAGAAACCGCATTGCACGGCGCCGGTTTCGGTGAAAGCTTTCTGAACAGGATGCAGCGTGTCGCCATCCGATAAGCCTTCAATTGTGGTAATTTCCCGGCCAATTGCTTGGGATGCTAACATTAAGCAGGAACAAACAGGCTCCCCATCCAGCAAAATTGTACAGGCGCCGCATTCGCCTTTACCACAACCCTCTTTAGTACCAACGAGGTTCAGTCTTTCTCTTAAAAGGTCGATCAATCGTTCGTTGCCCGGCGCATCAATATTTATATCTTGCCCGTTTAACTTGAAATTTATTTTCATAATAGCCTCAATGCCAGCCAAACTTTCTCAGGCGTGATTGGCAGATTTTTTATTCGCACTCCGATTGCGTTGTAAACCGCGTTAGCCACCGCCGGCGCAATCCCCATCAATGGTTGTTCGCCGAAACCTTTGGCGCCATGCGGACCGTCGGGATAGGGGTCCTCGACGATTAACGGAATGATTTCCGGCTGATCATCGGCAGTGGGAATTATATATGTCGAAAATTCCGAATTCCTGATCGCGCCATTGGCATCGACCGTCATATCCTCCATCAAGGCGAAACCAAGCCCCTGCAATACTCCGCCCTCGATTTGTCCCTCAACCAATTTCGGGTTGATCGCTTTGCCTACATCGTGAGCCGACCAGATTTTTAAGACTTTTATTTCGCCGGTTTCTCGATCAACTTTGACTTTGACCAGATTAGTCGCCCAGGCGTACGTCACATAGGCATCGCCCATACCGGTCTGGTCATTGAAACTCGTAGGCGGTGATATATGCCAGCCTTCCGCCGATAGCGGTTTTCGTTTCGCGCTGCAAGATTTGATTACATCTAAAAGCGGAATCGATTTATTGCCGACCGTAACTAAACCATCGTCGATATTGATATCGGCTACCGAACAACTCAGCATCTCGGATATTTCGCTGTTTAGCGTATTTCTTATTTTGATACAGGCATCCTTGAGCGCGTTGCCCGACATAGTAGTTGATCGTGAGGCTACCGTTGGGCCGGAATCAGGCACGCGGCTCGTATCAGTCGGCATCATACTTACCCATTCGAATGGCACGCCCAACTCATCTGCGACGATTTGTGACAGCACGGTAGTCATTCCCTGGCCCATTTCGGTAGTGCCGACGCTGAATATCACCGAACCGTCCGCATGAATTATCGTCCGCGCTCCCGTCCTGGCCAGACGGCTACCGCCCGCGCCAAGGCCGACACCATAGTAAATCGTAGAGAAGCCGTAACCGATATTATCATCATTTTTAGCCTCAGGTGACCAGCCGGAAACTTTTACAACTTTATCTAATGTCTGCTCCAGGCCGACGCTGTTCAGAAGTTTATGTCCGGTGATAGTCTCATCGCCAACCCGGAGAATGTTGCGCCGACGGAAATCCACCGGATCCAGGCCCAACTTCTCGGCCAGCTGATCCATCTGCGACTCGGCGGCGAATAATATCTGAGGCGAACCGAAACCCCTAAACGCGCCGCAGGGCACGGTATTGGTAGCTACGGCATAGCTGTCGACTTTGACATTTCGGCAGCGATAAGGCCCGGCCGCGTGCGCCGTACCTCTGAACAAGACTACCGCCGACAGCGTCGAATACGCGCCGCCATCGATAACATATTCGACTTCAATAGCATGCAAAATTCCGTCTTTAGTCACTCCGGATTTATAGCGAATCCAGGCCGGATGACGTTTGGACATCGAGATAATATCCTCTGATCTGGTATAGACCAGCTTAACCGGCCTTTGAAGTTTCAACGCGGGCAAGGCAACTTGGCAAGCTAACAGCGATGGCACATCCTCTTTGCCGCCGAACGCTCCGCCGGTCGCGCTCTGAATCACCCGAACCTTGCTTTCCGGCAATCCGGTCATCATGGTAACAGCCTGACGAACATAGAACGGGCATTGCATAGCCCCTCTTATTTCAATTGACCCGTCAGGGAAAGGTATAGCGATCATGGCTTGAGGTTCGATATAAGCGTGTTCCTGATAGGGCGTTCTGTAGATATTCTCGATAATGATATCGCACTCGTTAAACGCCCGCTCGGTATCGCCGCGTCTGATCTTTAAATGCTTGAATATATTATCGTCGCCGAAAAGATGGATTTCCGGATGATTACGTGCCACTAACGGGTCAATCAGATGAGTCAGTTTTTTGATTTTTAGCTCGGCGGTTTTAGCCGCTGTCCTGGCTTGTCTACGGTCATCGGCGACTATTACGGCGATAGGTTCACCGATATAATTGACATATTTCTCGGCTAAAAACGGCTGATCGTCCAAAACGACCGGGATTGCGTTTTTAGCCGGAATGTCCTTGTAAGTGAATATTCCCTCAACGCCGTCTTTTTGCAATATACTTTTAATATCGATACTCTCGATCCTGCCCCGGGCTACCGGCGACCTGACTATGGCGGCGTGCAGCATGCCATGAAATTTCATGTCATCGGCGAAAAGGCCGGCTCCCGATACCCTGTAGCCGCTTTCCGACCTGATGACGCTCTTACCGACTACGCTCATTTATTATTAATTCCTTCCATATCCGAATTAATGTCGATATCTTTCAATATGCCGGGATCTTCAACAAGTGTCTCGTATATTTTATCCGCATGACTAAAAATAATATCTTTGAGGATTGAATCATCCGGCGCAGATATAATTTCATCGATAATTTCCCTGGGAAGCACAATTGGATGCCCCCGTCGCCCATCGCAGATTGGCAAAATAATCTTATCGCTGTATTCTAAAAATTCTTCCATTAAAATAACATAAGTATTAGACATCACTAAAGGGTGATCCACCAGCGCGATAATGGCTCCTTCAACATCTCGCTTTAATTGCCGCAAACCTGCTTTCACCGAAGAGAACTGCCCGGATTGCCAATTTTCATTTAAGGCGAATTTGGCGCCATGCTTAATAGCCTCTACCTTGACTTTTTCCGATTGAGAGCCGCCCACGACAATCACCGGAGAACAGCCGGCATCTTTCAAGGGTACGATTACCTTCTCCAGAAAACTGATGCCATCGATCTTAAGCAACCCTTTATTTTGGCCGATTCTTTTACCTTCACCGGCGGCGAGGATAATACCGGCAATTTTGTCAGCTAAATTGCTCATCAAATCAGATAGTGCTCAGATTATTGAATTCCGCCCATAGTTAAAGCCATCACCGCTTTGCAGGTATGCAGACGGTTTTCCGCTTCCTGAAATATCACCGAATGCGGGCCGTCGATTACCGAATCCGTGACCTCATTGCCACGATCGGCCGGAAGACAGTGCATGTAAATAGAGTCCTTGGCGGCAGTCGACATCAGTCGGTCATCGCAAATCCAGTCCTTGTAATTGGCCGCCAGTTTTAAAGCTTCATCGGGATTGCCGAACAGATTATGGACTCCCCAGCTTTTTGGGTAAACGATATCGGCGTTTTCGAAAGCGGCTTCCATCGAATCGACAATCTCAAATGCGCCGCCGTTCCCGGAAGCGTTATGTTTGGCCAGTTCAATCTGATCCGGCATCAACGTAAACTCCGGTGGATGGGCCAAGACGACATTCATGCCGTATCGGGTCATCAAAGTGATAAGTCCCTGAGGAACAGACATGGGTTTGGCATAACTGGGGGCGTACGCCCAGCTTACTGCAATTTTCAGACCTTTAAGATTATCACCGAATTTCTCTTTAATAGTCATCAGGTCGGCCAGTGTCTGGAACGGATGATCAACATCGCATTGCATATTGAATACCGGCACCGATGCGTATTTCGCGACTTCGCGCATATAGGCATTGCCTTCACCCGGCACTAAATCGTGTCGGATAGCGATAGCATGGCCATAGGACGATAATATAATCCCCATATCTTTGGGGCTTTCTCCGTGCGCTACTTGCGAGGTCGAAGCCTCGATAAAATGGGCGTGACCGCCAAGCTGGGTAATCCCGGCCTCGAATGAATTGCGCGTTCTGGTCGATTTATCGAAGAAAAACAAGAATACCGTCTTATCCGGGAGTAATCGATGGGGAATATTGTTCAACTTCTTGGCTTTTAAATCCTTCGCTGTCCGTATTGCCAACTCGATTTCGTCTTTCGTCCATTCCTGGGTGGTAATAAAATCGCGGTTGGCCAGAGAGTTAGACATGATGCGCTCGCTTTCCTTAAATTCAGTCCTGTTTCAAAAACGCCGCTATAAAATAACAGCCGGTTCAAACATACAAGATGTTACCGTATCGCACAAAATACAAAAGTCAAATATCAAAAAGCAAGATATTTCCGTGTGTTGTCAGGAAGCTCTAACGAATGAAGGGTATGATCACAATTATTAGTTTTTATGAGCGGTCAGGAAAGCAATTGATTGGCCGAATACAGGGAATATAAAATCTATTAATCCCTCGGGCCCGATACATCCACGTCAGCAAAAAGCTTGTTATAAATTGATCAGCTATAATTTAAAATTACTCAGATTAAACACCTCGCTTAAAAAAATGTATTTTAAGTAAATTCGAATAATAATCGTCCCGCCGATTGCACTAAAAAGAGTTATTGATGCCTTGTTTAATAATTGAACATAAATCAGGAAACCTACAGATTGGACGCCTTTGGATAACTTAAATAGACACGGCCGCTATGCTGTAAGGCAAGGTCAATTAACTAATTATGTAAAATCATATCGGCTGGCTTAATATTTGCACTTAACTGACTTGAAATGGCACAAAAAATCAAAATCAAAATTAGGGGGAATGGAATGACTAACTCAAAGCGTAATTCCCGATCGAAAATAAAGTTAACACGATTATTTATCGTCTTTTCGGGTATAATTTTACTGTTTAACGCGAATGTAAAGGCGGATTTAATTACGGCTG
Source organism: uncultured Ignavibacteria bacterium (assembly GCA_964521815.1). GTDB lineage: Bacteria > Zixibacteria > MSB-5A5 > UBA10806 > 4484-95 > JAAEQD01. Next base: position 6,773 of record CAZFSN010000011.1, read on the forward strand.
ATTCAAGCAGCACCAGCGTTCAATTAATCTGGACCGCTCCAGGCGATGATGGCGCTAACGGCATAGCATCGCAATATGATATCCGGTATTCTATGTCAATGATTAGTGAAGGCAACTGGGGTTCGGCTAATCAAGTTTCAGGCGAACCATCGCCGCAACCGGCCGGATCGCGGGAGGCATTTACAATTACCAATCTACAACCCGGCACCACTTACTACTTTGCTATCAAAACCGCCGACGAAGTAAACAACTGGTCAAGCATGTCTAATGTGGCCAACAAAACAACGGCGAATGAACAGATTCCGCCGGCCGCTATCAGCGATCTTAACGCTGTCACCGGCGATGATATCGGCCGGATAAATATCAATTGGACTGCTACTGGAGATGATAGTACAAGCGGCACGGCGTCATTTTACATAATTAAAACTTACGGTAGCCTAATAACCGAGGCTAACTGGGATTTGGCCACAACTATTAGCAATCCGCCGGACCCTCTGGAATCAGGGTCGCCGCAGAGTTTTATCATAGGCAATCTTAATCCCGGCCAGGTTTACTATATCGCCATGAAAGCGGTCGATAATAACGATAATGTTTCGGTTATCTCCAATGTCGCCTCAGCCGAAGCCGAGCCATTCGGTAGTGATGGTATTGATGAAATAACCGGGCTACCGATAGCATTTGATTTGGCACAAAATTACCCGAATCCGTTCAACCCGTATACTAATATCGAATTCAGTTTACCCGAAGCTTCGAATGTGACTCTGACTGTATACGACTCGAATGGCCGTAAAGTCGCGACTCTGGCCGATAGCCGCTTTCCAGCCGGGATACACACAATTAATTGGCAGGGTCAGGAATCAAGCGGGCAACAGATTGCCACGGGAGTGTATTTTTACCGACTTCAGGCCGAAAGCTTCACCGATACCAGGAAAATGGTCTATCTGAAATAAAAGCCTCCACATCCAACGAATTTGAAAAGGGATCATTCATGATTCCTGAGGTTGTTGACAAAATGACTAAGAGTAAATTGACTCTGAATGTTCAGTCGGGTCGTAGCGGAACGTGACTCGACTGAACCCAGCTGCCTGGTTTGTCAACGGTCTGAGAGAGCCGCTTAAGCGACTCTCTTCAGGAGCAATCATGATTTGTAGGATATTTATCTATTCTATATCTTTAATATCGATTATAATTTCGCGTTCGCCCGCATCGTTCAATTTCACTTTTACCGTAGCGTTCGGAAAACCTTTCTTGGCTAAAATACCTTTAATTTCTTCGATAATTTCCTTGTCGGTTTTGCCTTCCATATCGATATCGAGATCATTCATATCATCCAGATTTAAATTAAACAATTCGAATGATTCCATACCCTCGCTTTTGATTACATCGATCCTTTTCCCGAAAGGTTCCTTGCCGTCGGGTGAGTTTATTCTAATAGTAATGACATCAGGATCCGATTGAACGAATACTTTCAGGTTGTCATACCCTACGGCCTTCAGTTTTTCCTTTATCTGCCGGGCGATTTCATCATCGGTTTTATCCTTAATCTTAACTCTTATCGTTAATAGCTTGTCTTTGATCTGGGAAATAATACTGCTCGTTACCGGTTGGACAATCGGCGTGACCTGATACGCGTATTCCTCGCCCGTCAAAGTTTCCAGAGCCAGAGCTACTTCAATCATGGCCTTTTCATTTGGTTTATTAGATATAATGTAATTATCATCCACCGGTGATGGTATGATTTCAAACGCGGTTTTATCATAACCCAGCGTTTCGATTACTTGATTCAATGTTTCCGGCTGCAATCGCTCATCCGCCCTGACATTGCTTATGGCCAGGCTGTAACCGATCGTTTTATTGTATGAAACCGGTACAAGCGTGATAAACGCCAGCGCCGTTAAAGCGATAATCATACCCAGACTAACTTTGGGATGGCTAACTAATTCGTTCTTTATTTTGGACATAAAAGATATCTCCGTATCATCCTCGGCGGCTGAACGCGATAGTAACGCTGCCCGGATATCCGAAAACGACGTCTCCGGAAATCCTTTGGTGCCGCGAGCTGATGTTAGAATAATATCGAGCATCCGGGCCGCCTGCGCCGCGCGGGCGCATTTGGGACAGTCACGCAGATGCGCGATAAGTTCGTTATCAAATTCGCCGCCGTTGTTCAGACGGCGGATTGCTTCTCGGCAACGCATATTCAGCTTCTCCGATTAAAGTGTTTAACTCCTGCCGGGTAATATACCTGGCTAACTCAACCCGCATATTGCCTCTGGCTCTGGACAGGCGCGATTTAATCGTTCCCTCCCGCTTGCCATACAGCCGGGATAAATCGGCGATGCTCCAGCCTTCCAGTTCGAACAAGCTCACCAAAGCCCGGTCCTCGGCTGATAGCGCCCGAAACATCCTATCGATCCAGATACGGGCGCTTAGCGATGAGGTTGGATTATGAGAAGGCTGATTCTCATAATCATTCTGGTCGATCACGACCCGTTTGGCCCATCCGCGCTTTCGGCATTTGCTTTTGTACAGATTGACAATGATCCGATATAGCCATGGCTTAAATGATTCGAGATCGCGTAATTTCCCGAATTTCCGCCAGGCCAGAAGCAGAACATCCTGATACAAATCATCGCCATCATCCCGATTGGCGGCTAACTTACGGCAAAACCGTTCGGCGCCGGGATGTTCAGCTTCCAAAGATTTCCAGAACAGGTCCCTATTCATAGTGTTCATCAATAAGACGCTTTGAAATCGGTTTTGGTTGCACGCCATTATTTTGGTTTATTCGATTATTTTTTATTATATTTGGCATCGGATTTGTCGGTTCGGAACAAATTGACCCGGATTTTCATTCTGATAATTGGCATTTTAAATAGATAGGTAAGGTAATGACGCAATGATTAAGAAAACCGATTATGTCGAAGAACTTCTGGAAAAATACGATGGCATAAATGTCTACCTGATGAAAAAGGGGGTTGTCTGCATTCAATGCGGCGAACCTGTCTGGGGCACTCTGGGTGAATTAGCCGGGGAGAAAGGCCTGGATGTTGACGCGCTGGTTGATGATTTAAATGAGCATTTTACCGATCCAAATAAATAAACTGGTATTAGATGAAGAATGATATATCGCTAACACAATAATATAAAATAAGTTATGGATGGCGATAATGTATTGAGATATAATCTCAATTTGAATTTAAGTAGCCTTTTTATTCTGTATTGACCTTTAAAATAGAATACTCAGGCAATCCAAATAGTCTTAATATTCACGAACTCCTTGATGCCATAATGGGATAGTTCCCGCCCGTAGCCCGATCTTTTTATGCCGCCAAACGGCAGGCGAGGGTCGGATTTGGTCATGCTGTTGACAAATACGGCCCCCGATTCGATTTGACGGGCGACGTCCTCGGCTTTTTTCAAATCCTGTGACCAGACCGATCCGCCCAGCCCGAACAGCGAATCGTTGGCCACCTCGATAGCTTCGAGGGTATCTTTAACCGGAATGATCGCAGTTACCGGGCCAAATGTCTCTTCGGAATAAACTGGCATCCCCTTCTTAACATTGGTCAATACTGTAGGCAAATAAAAAACGCCTTTGCCATCGGCTTTTTTGCCGCCGCAGAGAAGTTTGGCGCCAAGCTTAATCGATTTCTGTACTTGTTCATCCAGTTCCTCCATTAAGTCTATACGCGCCATCGCGCCAACCTGCGTATCTTCTACCATTGGGTCGCCGACTTTCAGGCTTTTCATTAATTGTGTATGCTGTTCCTCGAATTCTTTCAATCTTGATTCGACAACTATGAACCTCTTGGCGGCAATACAGCTCTGGCCGGCGTTAATCATCCGGGCCGTTACGGCTGTTTTGACGCAAGCGCTAATTTCGGCATCATCAAGAACAATATAGGGGTCGGAACCGCCCAATTCCAAAACGGTCTTTTTCAGCTCTCGTCCGGCGGCGGCGGCTACCTGCATTCCCGCCGGTTCGCTGCCGGTTAACGTGACAGCTTTGATATGCTTATTTTTAATTACCGCTTCTACCTGTTTCGCGCCAATCAAAAGCGTTCTGAATAAATTTTCAGGAAAACCGGCTTTGCGGAAAATCGATTCTATAGCCAAAGCGCAGCCGGGCACATTGGACGCATGCTTTAATACCCCGGCATTACCGGCCATCAAAGCCGGCGCGGCAAATCGAAAAACCTGCCAGAAAGGGAAATTCCAGGGCATCACCGCCAGCACTATACCAAGCGGCTGAAATGCCACGAAACTACGGCCGGCGTCGGTTTGGATAATTTCATCGGCCAGGAATTTCTCGGCGTTGTCGGCGTAATAATCGCAGACCCAGGCGCTTTTTTCAACTTCGGCCCGTGATTCGGCGATAATCTTGCCCATCTCCAAAGATATTATGCGGGCATATTCATCTTTGTTTTGGCGAAGAGTCTCCGCCGCTTTGTGCATCAATTGAACCCGGTCGGCAAAACTCACATCGCGCCATTTGAGAAATTCCGCCCTGACTTTTTCTATTATTTGGCTAACTTCCGAAGGTGTGTGTTCTTTGTATTCTTTTATTAATTCATTGGTTGCCGGATTTATCGCTTTCATTTTGACACCTCATTTTCTGGACTGCTCAGGCAAATTGATTTTATTAAAACGAAAATCAAATAAAAATCAAATTCGCAGTGCTTGACTTAATTTCTTATCAACATTTATCGTACATTTTCACTGATAAAAAGTCAACCTTGATTATTGTTCCAGACGATAGAAATGCATTAAAAACCTAATATCCTTTCATTTAAACTAATTAATATTATCGATTAAACCGCATTTAGATACTTCCTGTTATATTAAAGTGATTATCAAGGTTATTTTTATTGACTTTTAACTGATGAAAAATTAACATAGTTATCTTAATATGAATAATATGATGGTGAAAAAAGTAATCAGGATTGATAAATTGTTGGCCCGAAGATATGGCGAAAAAACATTTAAAACCGGACCAGATCCGCTTACGGAGTTAATACTTACGGTGCTATCGCAAAACACTAATGACACGAACAGGGACCGGGCGTTTGGTTCCATGAAAGCGCGTTTCCCGCGCTGGCAGGATATTCTCGAATCGTCGCCGGCGAAACTTGCCGGGGCTATCAATGTAGGCGGCTTGGCCAAGATTAAATCAACCAGAATCCTGAAACTCCTGAAATTCATTAAGAGCGAGCAGGGAGAGCCTAATTTGGATTTCTTGAACAAATGGTCCGATGATAAGGTAAGCGAATATCTTTTAAGAATAGATGGTGTTGGCCCCAAAACCGCCGCTTGCGTGATGGCTTTTTCCCTGGGCCGTCAGGTTATGCCGGTGGATACTCACGTACATAGAGTTTCATCAAGGCTGGGTATATTACCCCCCAAAATGACTGCTGAATCGGCGCATGAATATTTTCTTGATTTTAAGGATACTGTCAGCCTTTATCAACTGCATCTTAATCTGATCGCTCACGGTCGTCAAGTTTGCCGAGCCAGAAATCCCCAATGCGCCGAATGTAATCTAAAGCGCTTGTGCAAGTACTATTCTGGGCAAGTCAAAAAACAGGACGCGGCGGCATGATCAGAACCCTGCAATATAATAATGAATCCGGCTGCCAGGTCCTCAAGGGGATTCTCCCTTTTGAGGAGATATTAGCCGATCTGAACAGTTCATTCTGGGTCGATTTTGAGGATCCTACGGAGGATGAATCATATATTTTATATTCGGATTTTAAATTCCATCCGCTCATAATCGAGGACACGTTGGAAGCTTCCAACCCTAAGCTGGATGTCTTTAAGGATTATTTGTACATGGTATTTCATGCCACCGATTATATCAAGCAGGGCGAACTGGTGTCCAGAGAGATAGATTTCTTCCTGGGCAAAAATTACGTAGTTACTTATCATAAAAAAAGCTTTCCAACTCTGGATCGGCTGGCGGAAAAGTGCCGGCGGGATGATCGGATATTATCCCGGGGCGCCGATTTTATTTTTCACACCCTGGTCGACCATCTGGTTGATGATTATAACGAAACATTGAAACTGGTGGCGGAAACTATCGATAAATACGAGACGGAGATATTCAGCGGTGATCCGGACCGCGAATTATTGAAACTGATATTTGAATTAAAAGAAGATATCGCGGAATTAAAAAGAAAGGCTCTATCCCAGCGAGATATCATGTGGCGATTTTCCCGCGGCGAATATAAACTCACCAGCCCCGAAGCGGCGATTTACTTTCGGGATGTGTACGATCATTTGTCGCATGTCAATGACAAGGCCGATCATTTCCGAGATTTGTTGACATCGGTTATGGATGCTTATTTTTCGGTCAGTTCGGATAAAACAAATAAAATAATGAAGACTCTGACAGTTTTTACGGCTATCTTACTGCCGCTTTCCGTAATTGCCAGTATATACGGCATGAATTTCAGGGGAATGCCTGAATTGGAATGGGAATTCGGTTATTATTTCGCCCTCATACTGATGGTGGTAGTCGCGGGAGCCACGCTTGTGATTTTTAAAATCAAGGGATGGCTGTGACAGTAATAAGAATAAGCCATAATTTGAGAATATTAAAAACTCAGGTTTAAAGCTGTCTCGGGAGGATTTATGGATAATGTAAATGTTATTAGAGTAGGTTTTATCGCTCCTGAGTTTCGACTTACGGATACCGATGGAGAGATTGGCAGCCCGATAGATAAATCGGGTCAAAAATTCACCTGTTTGCTGTTTATTAATCCCGATGATTTGGGGTATTCAATAATGAAGGATTTGGATAATGGCTTACCTGCTACCGCCGGCGGTTTCAAAGTGGCTATTTCTCCTGTTATTCCATTAAAACCTAAACTTGCCAAAGGGTTTAAGTCTAAACTTGATCTTGAAATCAGGCTTTTCTGCGATAGCGATTTACGAGCGGGTCGGTTGTTCAGCGTAATAGATTCCGGTCAGGCGCGGCCGGCGTATCATCCCACGGTTTTTATTATCGGGGAGGATGGTTCGGTAAGGTATCGTCAGGCGATTGATCCGGCTGATACAAATGGGAAACAAATCCGTTTGGCTATTAGCCGATTAATCTGAAGACTGAAAAAATAATTAAATTCCCCTTGACAATTCCGAATACACTGATTTTATTCAGCCCGACTGACCGGTCGGTCGGGCTGGCAGGACAAAAGGATTGATGATGGCAACAGGAAATGTTGACAAAAGAGCCAAAAAGCTGGAAATACTTCGAGCCGCGGCCAAATCATTTGCCAAAAATGGCGTGGCTAAAACTAAAATGGAAGATATCGCCATAATCGCCGGGGTCGGCAAAGGAACGATTTACGAGTATTTTCGAAGTAAAGAAGACATATTTATTGAAGCTCATAATCAATTCCACAAAGAAATCGATAAAATAATTAATGGAATTGTCGAAAGCGACTATGCCCCGGATATAAAATTAAAAATGCTGGTGGATATGTCGCTGAATCTGTTTCTAAAGAAAAAAAATAAGATATCGATCATCGCGACTAATGAATTGGCGGGGATCATGATGGAATTCTGGTCGAAAGGCATTCGCGAAGGAAACGACAAGTTAATCAATCCCTTACACTTAAAAAATATTTATCGGAAATTCCGCAAGATATTAGCCGGCATTCTTGATGATGGCATAAGCAGGGGAATATTCAAGAAGATGGATACTCGCTTGTCGGCTTCGGTACTATTGGCAATTCTGGATGGTATCCCCCTGCAGCGGATTATTGACCCGAAAGCGTTTCGCCGCAAAGAAATTGGCGAAACTATTATCGATAACATCTTGTATGGTATTAGAAAGTAAAGGATTATCGCGTGTGGGTCGGCAAAAGGTTCAATCGAACATACCGGGCGTGGTTTATTTGAAAGCGCCTGTTTAATACAAGAAACGATTTAGAATATATGTTGCACCGTGATATTATAGGGCAAGTTTAGCGAAAGGATTATAAAAAAGGCAAATGAATGAACGATTCAATTGCATATAATTATGAGCGGATGTAAACGGACTTTATATGTTCGAGGATAAGGCTATATTGCCTATACAGAACGTAAGGAAATAGCGTCTTAATAGAATCTTAATGAAACATTTTCGGAAAATATTCGTTAATCTTGAAAATTTAAATAGAAATGAAGACAAGAGGTAAATTTGAAAAAAATAGTCGTTGTCCTTATATTGATATTTAGCCTGATATCGCCCGGGTATGCGACCGAAGTTTTGACGGTCGATGAAGCTATTAATATGGCTCTGACCAATAACGAATCTTATCAGCAGGCGATCCAGGACCTTGAAAAAGCCAAAAGCCGTGTCACCGAAGTTAAGGCATCGGCATTCCCTCAAGTTAGCGCTGATTTAACAGTACTTCGCAATTGGGAATTACCGTCCTTTGTAATTGATTTCGACGGCAAACCAACAAGGCTGCGTTCCGGCACTAATTATAGCTGGACATCATCATTGACCATTACCCAGCCGATATATAATGGCGGGGCGGTATTTACTGCCTGGAGTATAGCCAAGTTTTACCGTCGATTTACCGAATATCAACTCGATTTGAAAACCCAGGAATTAAAGCTCAATGTCATCAAATCCTATTATGGCGTTGTCATGGCCGATGAGCTTTTAAGAGTTGCCAGGCAGACGGTTGATCTGGCCCAGGCCAGCCTGGATGTGGTAAAGAAGATGGAAGCGCAGGGGACGGTATCCGACTTCGAAGTGCTGATGGCGGAAGTGCGGTTGGCAAATGTAAAGCCCGGCCTGATTCAAGCTCAAGCGGCGTCAAAACTGGCGCATCAATCTTTCAACAACATAATTGGCTTGAAGCTTAATGATGATACGGAAGTTGTATGGGCGATGGATAGCACGTTATATATCGTCCCGGATTATGATCTTGATTCCTTGAAAAGCGCGGCACTCGATAGCCGCCCCGAAATCAACATGGCGAGGCTTCAGACCAAGATGTACAAGAAAGGTATTTCGATAGCCAATTCGGGATACAGACCAAATATTAATTTTCTAAGTACTCTTCAATATCAGGCTCAATACGATAATAATAGATGGCCTGACAGCAAAGATTGGGCCAGGAGTTCGTTTTCGGGCATATCGATATCGATTCCAATTTTCGATTCATGGGCAACCCCCGCGAAAGTCAGCCAGGCTAAAATCGAATACCGGCAATCGCAGCTTTCCGAATCAGACCTTGAAGATAATTTGAAATTGGATATCGAGCAAAACTGGTGGAATTATCAAAAAGCCCGGGAAAGCCTGGCCGCCCAGGGTCATGCCGTAGAGATGGCCAAACGCGGTTTGGAAATAGCCCGGGTCAGGTATGAAAACGGGGTTGGTACACAATTGGAATTATTCGAGGCCGAGGTCGCACTGGCGCAAGCCGACAATAACCGGGTGATGGCTTTTTATGACCTGGTTACCGGCTACGCCTCATTAATGAAAGCTATCGGTGAAGAAAAATTATTAAGATAGATGGAGTGATCATGAGCATAAGAAAAATAATAACGTTATGTTGTGCTGTTTCTCTTATTGTTATTGCCTGCAGTTCTAGGGAAAAACAGAGTAGTCCGGTTCAAAAAGTCGCGGTAGAAGTTGATCCTGTCAGACCGGCTGATATAGTTATTACAAAAACCTTTTCGGGAACTATCGAAGGCGCCCGTCAATCAAAAATATTTGCGACAATCCCCGAACGCGTAATAAGTATCCCGGTAGCCGAAGGCGACTACGTGACCAAAGGACAGCCAATCATCATTCTTAATAAAAGCGGGGTAGCTTCGCAATATAACCAGGCCCAGGCGGTTTATCTGAATGCTAAAGACAACTACGAGAAGATGGATAATTTATATCAGCAAAAAGCGATCTCGGAAGTTAGTTATAAAGGCGCCAAAACGGCTTATGAGGTAGCCGAGGCGAATTTCAATGCTGCTAAAGCCGCTGTGGAGTTGTCCGTGCCGATTGACGGCATTGTAACTGATATTGCCGTGAATGTCGGAGATCAGGCGCCTCTTGGCACAGCTATCGCGACCGTTGCCAATATTGAAAAAATGCGCCTGACTATTTTTGTCGGGCTAAGTGAAGTCACCAAAATACGAATCGGTGAATTGGCGGACGTCTATGTAGATGCCGCCAATCCAATCAAAGCGAAAATCATCGAGGTGTCGAAGTCCGCCGATCCGGATACGCGTCTGTTCAGAATTGAACTGGAAATGGCTAACGCTCAAGGAGCTCTCAAGCCGGGAATGTATGCCAAAGCTTTAATCGTGTTAGATAAGCTGGCTAATGTACTGACCGTAGATAATCGAGCAATTTATTCCGATGAAGGTATATCCAAGGTATATATAGTACAAAATGATATGGCTTACGACCGGTCGATAGAAATCGGTCCAACGGATGGCGAACGGACCCAGGTACTTAACGGTTTAAGCGAAGGACAAAAAACAGTGGTTGTTGGCAAGAGCAGTCTTCGCGATGCGATTCCAGTTATATTGTCCGGCCGGAAGGATTCTACAGATGTACCTCGCTGACACCGCCATAAAGAGACCAGTCTTCGCGGTAATGGTGATAACCGCCCTGGTAGTTCTGGGGTTTTCATCATTCCTGCAGATGAATACGGAATTATTTCCTGATGTTGAATTTCCTTTCGTGATTATTTCCACTGTCTATCCGGGCGCCAGTCCCGCGTCGGTGGAAACAGATGTCACCAAAAAGATCGAAGATGCCGTCAATACTATCGCCGGAATCAAGCAAATCCAGGCCTACTCGCGAGAATCTTTTTCGATGATTTTTATTCAATTCACCCTGGAGACCAAAGCGGATGTCGCCGCTCAGGACGTGCGTGACAAGATTTCCGGAATCGCCGCTGATTTGCCGACGGATATTGATCCGCCGGTAATCCAGAAATTCGATTTTGGAGCGCGGCCGGTTATTACCCTGTCGATTTCCGGCGACCGCTCCCAGAAAGAATTGACCTCATTTGCTAAAAATTTCCTGAAGCGCCGACTTGAGACCGTATCAGGTGTCGGGTCGGTGGAAATTATTGGCGGCAGCGAAAGAGAAATCCAGGTGTTTTTAGATCTGGATAAAATCAATGCCCTGGGCATAGTACCGGATCAGATATCCGCGGCAATATTATCATCGAACCTCGAACTCCCCGGCGGCAAACTCAATCGCGGCCCTCAGGATTTAATGGTGCGAACTGTAGGGCGGGTCACCTCAGTCGATGACTTAGCCAAAGTGATCGTGCAAAATTCCAAGGGCAAAATTATCCGCCTGGAGGACATCGCTCAAGTAATCGATGGTATCAAAGAACAGGAAAGTCTATCCCGTTTCAATGGTAAAGAATCGATATCGCTGAACCTTATCAAACAATCGGGCGCGAATGTAGTAAAGGTCGCCGATGGTATTCTGAATCGTCTGAATGATTTGAAAAAAGAAATACCGAAAGACATCAATGTCGTAGTGGTGCAGGACGATTCCGAATTCATCAAGCGATCCATCAGTGATATGATATTTGACTTGATCTACGGCGGTTTTTTGGCGGTCCTGGTGATATTTTTATTTCTGGCCAACTTGCGGTCCACTATTATATCCGCGGTGGCTATTCCCACCTCGATTATCGCTACTTTCTTCCTGATGAAACTTTTTGGCTTCACTATCAACATGATGACCTTGCTGGGCCTGTCGCTTTCGGTGGGACTTTTAATCGATGATGCTATTGTGGTCATAGAAAATATATACCGCCACCTGGATATGGGGAAATCCCCGATTCAAGCCGCTCGAGATGCCACAGCGGAGATTGGGCTGGCTGTGATGGCTACTACGTTCTCGATTGTAGTCGTTTTCTTGCCGGTAGCGTTCATGTCGGGAATTATCGGCAAGTTCTTTTATCAATTCGGTATTACGGTAGCGGGCGCGGTTACTATTTCGCTGTTCGTAGCTTTTACTCTTACCCCGATGCTATCCTCGCGTTTTTTGAAAAAAGAAGAACAAATAGGGGTTTCCAAATCCGGCTTATTAAATATTCCCGGTAATGCTATTAAATGGATACTCCGAAAATGGAACGCGGCATTCAACAAACTTAATGTCCGTTATAAAACTACTTTAGCCTGGGTACTCGGTCATCGTTTTCTAACTATATTGATTGCTACTGTTTTGTTCGCGGGTTCGCTGGGGATAGGCGGACTATTGGGAAGCACTTTTTTTGCTCAATCCGATGAAAGCCAGTTATATGTTGTATTCAAGGCCGGCCCTGATGCTTCACTACAAAGGACCGGTGATTTGGCTAAAAAAATCGAGGAGAGAATATCTAAATATCCTGAAGTTCAATATACACTCACCAGCATTGGAGGTACGCAGACGCCGGTCAATGAAGGGCAGATTTATGTCAAGTTGATACCAATTAACGAACGCAACCGGAGTTCATTCGAGTTGGTTTCTTTAGTGCGCAGTGATTTGCGGGATATTGCCGGCTTGACAATTCAAGTACAAACCAATGAAGGCGAAGGCGGAGGATCTCAAGATGTGGAATTTTCCGTACGCGGACCGGATTTAAATGAAGTTAAGATTCTGGCCGGTCAGCTTGAAGATATTATGCGTCAGGCCCCCGGCGGCACGGATTTTTTAAATAGCGAAAAACTGGCCCGACCGGAAATCCAGGTACATGTCGATCGTGATCTGGCGAACGATTTGGGAATATCGGTTGCCGGTGTCGCCATGACCGTGCGAAACCTGATCGATGGATATGTTGTTTCAAGATTTAAAGATGTTCAGGAAGAATACGATATCCGAGTCCGCCTGGCATCAGAATTTCGTAGCCGGCTGGATGATTTGTCTCGATTGAAATTGCTTTCAAGTAAAAAAGTAAATAATAACGATTTCCATGTGGAATTGGGCAATGTTGCCGATTTAGTAACAGCCTCGGGACCCACCGAAATAAGAAGTTATAACCGTCTGATAGAAGTAAAAATCGGTTGTAATCTTCTTGAGGGTTTTGCCACCAGCGATATTGTAAATTACGTTTATTCCAGATTGCCCGAAATTAATCTTCCGGCGGGATATGAAATATCTGTAGTAGGTTCGGCCCAGATGCAGGAGGAGTCATTCGCCAATATATTCATGTCGTTGATTCTGGCTATCATCTTCATATATTTATTGCTGGCTTCTCAGTTTGAATCGTTTGTCGACCCTCTGGCGATTATGCTTTCTCTGCCTTTGGCGATTGTCGGCGCGCTTCTGGCGCTGTTCCTCTGGCGGTCGACGATCAATATCATATCGCTTATCGGTATCGTCATGTTGATGGGGCTGGTTACGAAAAACGCCATTCTGCTGATTGATTTTATAAAGCAGCAAAGGCGAAAAGGCGTTGAAAGGACTCAGGCGATATTAATTGCCGGACCGATCAGGTTGCGCCCGATCCTCATGACAACATTTGCCATGATTTTCGGTATGATACCGGTGGCTCTGGGCTTGGGCGAAGGCGCCGGATTTAAGGCGCCGATGGGCCGGGCCGTAATCGGTGGACTGATTTCCTCGACAATATTGACTTTGGTTGTAGTGCCTGTTGTATATACGATTCTCGATGATATAGTTGCCTATTTCCTGGGTCGGGAAACAGTTAAAAAAGAAGTTGAGGAAGTGGAAGGTTCCGGGCAAGCGATCTTAAATCCAGATGACTAATTTCTGTTTAGATATCGCTCAATTGACCAATCCAACGAGGTTATACTCGGATTATTTGCAGGGTGGGTTGAGCGATATTTTTCGTTACAATTTCCTCGACCCCAACGCCGGCTCGAAGGCCGCGGGCGAAATCGATAGCAAAAATTATAACAGACAAGATATCTATAGCATAATTTTAAATGCTAATCGGCAATTAGGCGCTTCGGATAAAACGCTTGAAAATATCGAAGAGTTAAAAAAATCCGATACGTTTTGTGTCTTTACGGGCCAGCAAACAGCGTTCTGCGCCAATCCTATGTATGTTATATACAAGGCAATGACTGCCGTGAAACTGGCCAGGCGATATCAAGAATCATTAGGCCGGCCGGTTGTGCCATGTTTCTGGATGGCCACCGATGATCATGATTTTGAAGAGGTAAGGAACGCTAATTTTCTTGAAAGGTCAGGCAATCCGGTAACTGTCAGATACCAACCCAAAGATGATCCATCCGGCTTGCCAATAGGCGGGATCGTATTGGATGACGGCGTTCAGGGATTTTGCGATGTCGTCAATGACGCCTTAATCGATACCGAATTTAAGCGGCCGCTGCTTGATTCTTTCAGAGAATTTTATTCGCCCGGTAAAAAGCTTTCGGAAGCGTTTGCCAGGGTATTCAATCGCTTTTTAGGTGAATGGGGCATAATTCTTGTCGATCCGAATTTCCCCGGCCTGAAAGAACATTTTAAGCGGATCTTTATTAAAGAAATACTTGAGCATAATCAGACCCACGCTTTATATGAACAGCGAAGCATGACTTTGTTGAATAACGGCTATCACGCTCAAGTGCACAAAACCGGGGAGAACCTGAACCTTTTCTATCAAAATCCCCAAAGGCTCAATCTTGCTATCAGTGGTGATTCGATCTGCCCGGTTGGGTCATCCGAAAAGTTCACCTCGCGAGCGCTTCAGGAATTAGTCGAGAAATCGCCGGAGTTGTTTTCCTCCAATGTGCTGTTGCGGCCGATAGCCCAGTGCGCCGCTTTCCCGACATTATGCCAGGTAGTCGGGCCATCCGAGCTGGCCTATTTCGCTCAGATCGAGCCGCTATTTAAATTTTTCGATGTGCCGTTCCCAATCGCTTATCCTCGGGCGGGAATGACTATTATCGAGCCTCAGATCAAAAAAATCTTGTACAAGTACGAACTTGACTTACCGACCTTGAAAAACGATCTTGAACGGACTATTGGTGAAGTGGTTGAAAAGCAGTTCCCCTCGGAAGCGGCTAATAATATATTATCGCTAAACCAATGCCTGAACAACGACCTCGACGGGTTTGCCGAAAAGATGAAGGATTCGGATCCAGAAGGCTATCGGCACATTATGAATTATAAAAAGCATCTCGATTTCGAATTAAAGCAATTGCAGAAAAAGCTGAAAACATCCAATAAAAAACGTCACGATAGCCTGGCCGATCAAATCAGACGAACATACGCGTTTCTGTTTCCGGGCGGGAAACTTCAGGAACGGGTTATATCGCCATTGTATTTCGCCAATAAATTTGGCCCGGAAATATTTAAACAAATATTCGATTGTTTGGAAGTTGATAAACCGGTACATTCGGTTTTGGAATTATGAAAATCGCAATAGTCTGTTATCCAGTCAAGGGCGGTTCCGGAGTAGTGGCCTCGGAACTCGGTATCGGTTTGTCCCGCCTGGGCTGTGAGGTGCATTTCTTTTCTTATGAACTGCCGTTCAGGCTAAGCACGTATGAATCTAATTTTTTCTTCCACGAAGTTGATATTTCCCAATATCCTCTTTTCAAATACCCTCCGTATACGATAACGCTTGCCGCCAAGCTCGTCGATGAATCATTGAACCACAAATTCGATATTATCAACGCTCATTATGCCATCCCGCACGCGGCCGCGGCTTATTTAGCGGTGAAAGCCATGGGCGATAACGCTCCTAAAATTGTCACTACGCTTCATGGTACCGATATTACATTGATCGGCCAGGACAGGTCATTTTACTCGATTACAAAATTCACCATAGAAGCTTCAGATGGCTTAACCGCGGTTTCAAAATATCTCGAGGCCAAGACTTACGAAACATTTAAAATTAATAAAAAAATCGAGGTTATACCGAATTTCGTCGATACGGATAGATTCAATCCGGAAAAAGTCGGCTGCAGCCGAAATTTCCTGGCCAATCCCGATCAAAAAATAATCATGCATATGTCGAATTATCGGCCGGTGAAAAATGCTTCACATGTGGTGGAAATATTTAATATCATTCAAAAACAAATCCCGGCCAAATTAATATTAATTGGCGATGGCCCTGATGCCGGCAATGTCATGAATCTGGCGCGCGAACTGGGTCTTTCCGATAGGGTCGTCTTTTTAGGCAACCAGGACCGGGTACATCAAATTTTGCCGATGGCGGACCTGTTCCTTTTACCGTCGGCATCGGAATCGTTCGGCCTGGCGGCGCTGGAGGCGCTAAGCTGTGGGGTACCGGTGGTCGGCAGTATCGTTGGCGGATTACCCGAATTGATATCCGATGACCTAAACGGCTATCTTTGCCCGATAGGCGATATCGAAGGCATGGCCCGGAAATCGATGGAAATACTAACGGATGATAATCTGCGCGACAGGTTATCGAACGCGGGTCGAAAACTGGCCCTTGAAAAATATAAAATCAATGATATAATTGATCGTTATTTTAAATACTACCAGGCGGTGCTAAATGAGTGATTTTCCGAAACTGGATGTTCTTGCCATAGCGGCCCATCGGGATGATACCGAAATAGTTTGCGGCGGCACGATAATAAAAATGATCGATTTAGGCTATAAGGCCGGCATACTCGATTTAACCGCCGGCGAATCCGGCAGCCGGGGTGATAAGGAATCCCGCGCCAGGGAAGCCGAGTGCGCGGCTAAGGTGATGGGTCTGGCATTCCGTCACAATCTTGAAATGCCCGATGCCGGTTTGTTCTTAACCCAGGAAAACGCGCTGGCAGTGGCTGATATCATCCGTAAAACCAAACCCGAAATGGTTATCTTACCAAGCGATAACCAGCGCCATCCCGATCATTCAACCGCCGGTGAGATCGGCTATCGGGGGTGCTTCCTGGCCGGTCTGGGCAAGATGCCGCTTGAGGGCGAGCCATACCGCCCTCGAAAGATTTTTTACTCGTGCAGTTTTCTGGATATCCGCCCGACATTCATCGTCGATATCTCCGATCAATTCAAGCGCAAGTGTGAGGCTGTCGCCTGCTATAAAAGCCAGTTCGAGGAAAAACCGGGTCAGCGTGAGGTTTATCCACCGGCCCGTAATATTTTCGATTTTATGGAAATCCAGAATCGACGCTATGGTTATATGATTGGTGTCAAATATGGCGAGGCTTATATCCAGAAGGAAATACTGACGGTTGATGATCCGCTGAAGCTGCCGGGGAAGTCGATTTAGTTTTATTCTGATGGCGGCGAAGCCAGCTTCACCTTTACTTCCAATTTCAACGGCTGAGGCATATCCGGTTGCGTTCCGCCGCCTGGCCTCATGCCCCTTCCGCCGCCGGGCACGCCTCCACCAGGCATACCGCCTTCAGGTCTCTCGCCACCGGGTCTTTTCCTCTCCGGCCGTTTGAATTGGGTTGTTTCGAATTTAATTTTAATCTGATCGCCCGGCAAAGCGCCAACCGCATAGGGCGTGTTTTCGGAATAAGCCAGCGGGATTTTCAGTTCGTACACCATTCGTTCATTGCGCGTTTCGACCCTGACTTCTAAACCGGATTGATTATCCGCAAGGATATCGACAGTATCTCTGGAATTCGGTCTGATGATTTGGATTTTTCGCAGCGATTCATCCATAATTTCCCGGCGTTCATCCGGATTTTGTTTTTGATCCCGATCCCTCATCGGAAAGCCGCTATCCCTCATGCCAATCGGATACCTGATTCCGAATTTGCCGTCCTTGCCTCGTTTCGATTCTATCCAGACCGTAAAGCCCATCATCATCGCCTGTCTGATAATAGTTTCATCCAGCGGCACCAGGCAGATATACATATAATCGTTGTCGTTCATTATCCCGATATTGACTTTTTCTTTACTTAAGTTTACCAGCGCGTTTTCCCAATCGAGTTGCATGCCATCGATTTGAATGTCGCGGTCGCGCCAGGAACTGTCGATTTTTTCGCTTCTGCAGGCGACAGTTAAATATAGTATCCCTACCATTGATAATAGAAATAATCGTGCGGGATTATTTGTCATTTGCATATTCGTGTCCTTCGCGGCAAAGAGTTTTTATTACGATAAAAATTATTCATAACGTAAGGCATCGATAGGGTTCAACGCCGCCGCTTTCTTGGCGGGATAAAACCCGAAAAATATACCGATCGCGCCTGAAAAGATAAAAGAGATGGTAATAATCACGGGACTTATTAATAGGTACAACGCGGTGTAATGATTCAAAATCATTGATACGCCCGCGGCCAGTAATATCCCCAGGATTCCACCGGTCAGGCTCAGCACGGTCGCTTCCGCCAAAAATTGCACCATAATATCGCTTCCCCGCGCGCCGACGGAAAGACGTATGCCGATTTCGCGCGTCCTTTCCGTGACCGATACCAGCATTATATTCATTATGCCGATACCGCCGACGATCAGCGATACCGCGGCAATCGAGCCCAAAAGCAATGTCATTGTCCGCGATGTCGCCGATACCGCGTCGGTTATTTCCGATTGGGTTCTGATAGTGAAATCATCATCCTCGCTTCCGGTGAGACGATGGGCGGATCGCAAGACCGTGCGGATCTCATCCTGGGCGGCCGGGATTTTGTCGGGGGATACCGCGCTGGCGTTAATCATGTCGATATAGCGGTCACCTTTCAATTGATATAATGCCGTCGTTGCCGGAGCCAAAATTATGTCATCCTGATCTTGCCCCATGCTATTTTGCCCTTTGGCTTGAAGTACTCCGATAATGGTAAAAGGTATATTTCTTATCCGAATTCTCTGACCAACAGGATTCTGGTTGGGAAATAGCTGGTCAACTATAGTTTGACCGATTAGCGCCACTTTTTTATTTGAGTCCATATCCCGGTCGGTGAAAGCGTTGCCATCGGCTACCTTCCAGTTACGGATATCAAGATATTCCGGAGATACGCCGAAGATTGCCGTGTTCCAGTTGCCGCTACCGCCGATCACCTGGCCGCTGGTTCTTACCACCGGGGATACTTCATTAACGTCGGCGGCTCCCTCTCTAATTTTGGTTACATCATCCAATGTAAATACTTTCATGCTGCCGGCGCCGAATCGCACTCCGCCCTGACTGCTGCTGCCCGGCATGATGAGGATCAAATTCGTACCCAGAGCATTGATATTTTCTTCTATGGTAGCCTGTGAACCCTGGCCAATAGCGACCATGACGATCACGGCGCTGACCCCGATAATTATTCCCAGTGATGTCAATAGGCTGCGCATCCGGTTTTTCAATATGCTTCTAAACGCCAGCTTGATAAGATTTGTTAATTGCCTCATATTATTATCACCATCTTTTCTAATTAGATATCCGTTTGATCGACAAGCTGCTTTTCTTTTTGGGCTTCGGCTAAATCATGAAAAGCGTCATGACGGTTCTCATTGATATTGTCGCGAATAATATGACCATCATGCATTTTAACTATTCTTTTAGCATATAACGCGATATCCGGCTCATGAGTGACCAGGATTATCGTTATACCCTGATCGTTTAATTCCTGAAACGTCGATAGGACATCGATGGATGTCAGGCTATCAAGATTGCCGGTCGGCTCATCGGCTAAAATGATCGCTGGTTTATTAACCAGAGCCCGCGCGATAGCTACGCGCTGTTGCTGACCGCCGGACAATTGATTGGGTTCATGATCGAGTCTATCGGCCAGACCGACTTTTGTCAGCGCTTCGATCGCGGCCCGGTTGGGGCTTTTCACCCTTAAGGTCCTATCATATGAAAGGGGGAGCAAGACATTTTCCAAAGCCGATGTACGAGCGAGGAGATTGAACCCCTGGAATACGAAACCGATTTTTTGATTACGGATATCGGCATACTCATTTTTACTCATAGCGGTTACCCGTTTGCCATCAAGGTAATATTCCCCGGATGTTGGCATGTCAAGACAGCCCAGCAAATTCATTAAAGTTGATTTGCCGGAACCTGAAGCCCCCATGACAGCAACGAATTCACCTTCATAGACAGAAAGATCAATACCGCGAAGAGCCGGGACAGCGATATTTCCAATTTGGTAAGTTTTTGTCAGATTTTTAATATCTATAATTTTATTTAGATTTGCGCTCATAATCGAGTACCTTATTTAATGTTTTTAAAATCTGGGTGGACCCATCGGTCTCATAGAACGGCTTGAAGCTGTTTTAGAATTGTTTTGGGCGGCGGCTGCAGCCAGGCCGGTAATCACTTTCATCCCCGGCTGAATATCATGGCTCATAACTATCTCGGTCGAATTGCCATCTGTCATACCGGTTTTAATTGTCTCCATGGCGATATTATTGGTATTGTCCAGATACCATATCCGCGCCATATTGGCAGGCAAGCCGCTCTTACCCGGGCTAATCGCTTGCATGTTTTGAGAAGTGCCCGAAGTCTTGGCAAAACTACCTTTATGTTGATAAGTCGAATCGCGATCTTTCTTCTCGGGCGGTTTATGAAGTTTATAATAATTGGCAGCTACTTTTTCCGATGGCTGAAAACGCAACGCGGCATTTGGCGTCAGCAAAACATTTTCATGGCGTTCGATAATAAAATCGATATTAGCTGTCATACCTGGTAACAATAAACCATCGGGATTAGCGGCGGTAACTACAACCGTATAAGTAACCACGTTGGAAACTGTCTGCGGTTGCAGCCTGATTTGTGATACCTTGCCTTCGAATTCCTTATTTGGATAAGCCTGAACATCAAAACGGACGGATTGGCCAACCTTAACCGAACCAATGTCGCTTTCGGCTACCTCGCCTAAAATCTCCATACTGGAGAGGTCCTCAGCAATTATAAACAATGTCGGGGTAGAAAAGCTGGCGGCAACTGTTTGGCCCGCTTCCACGCTCTTTTCGATTATTGTACCGCTGATCGGAGCGTATATATAGGCGTTTTCCAGGTTTCGACGGGCTCGCTGAAGATCGGCCTGGGCTGATACTAATGAAGCTTGCTGGGTCTTAAGATTAACGCTGAATGGAAGAAAATCGGAATCCGAAATCATTTTATTATTAAGTAATGACTGGTTACGTTGGTAATCAGCCTGAGCTTGTTCTAATTGGGCTTCGGCTTTAGTGAGCCCGGCCTCAGCATCCATGACCGATGTTTTAAGTAAAACCGTATCAACGACCGCCAATAATTGCCCCTTTTTAACCACATCGTTGTAATCGACATAAACCCGCGCCAGGGTCCCAGAAACCTGGGTGCCGATTTCGACTGTCGTTACGGGGCTTAATGTCCCGCTGCTGGAAATGGTGTTCTCGATATCGCCATAATTTATTTCGCCAAAAGTGTACTGGTCCCCGGATTTCGCCGATTGCGCAAACAAATAATAGCTAAACACCGAGACAGCAATCACGATGATCAAGGCGCCGATGAGTATTTTCTTTTTCATTTATTCCTTCTTTTCTACCCGCTATTTGTCTTAGTTTGACACGGTAACGCTATTAAGGTTTAACGGATATTACCCTGGTTTTTCGGACACATGGCGAATATAATTCGATTCCTTTTCGAATTCAACCGACGTTCTATAACTTAAATCAAGTCGAAATTGTGCCCCCCAAATGCGACTTTCTGGCTAGAAACTATTTTTGCCTTGATATTAAACTCCGCGGCTCTTATTATATTTCCGGAAGCGGATAGGGTCTGGTGGCCCTCGCGGTCTTCAAAATCGTAGACGGGCGGTGATCCCGGCCGTGGCAGGTTCGATTCCTGTCCCTTCCGCTTTG
>CAZFSN010000012.1:0-3010 GCA_964521815.1 uncultured Ignavibacteria bacterium
AGCCACCCAACCGATTGCAATTTCGCCGAGGACCTTATATCTGATATTTCTGACCCCCTTAATAATTCCGATACCGATTACCGCCCCGACTATCGCCTGCGAACTGGATACGGGGACCAGGGGAAACGCCGGCAGCCCGTGCCCTACAAGCCATTGATGAAGTTTCACTGATGAGAACAGAAATAGCACAACACTATTGGATAACACCACCGCCAAAGCCGCCTCCGGCGAAAGCCTGAAAATATTACTCCCGACAGTTTGAATGACCTTATGAGAATAAGTAATTACACCGATCGCGATCGCCAATCCGCCAATTAGAAATAACTGCTGGGTGCCGGTAATAATAAATATATGATAAATATCTATATCCGCGAACGGGGATACCGAAACAAACACACCCATAACATTAGCGATATTGTTGGCGCCCAAACTATATGCCCCTAACGCGCAAACAGCTATTAAACCCAGTCTGGCATATAAATCCTTTCGCAGTAAATGGATTTTAGCTTTAATAAGGAAAATTTTGATAATATAATAAACGATAATCGCGAAAACCGCCGCTAAGATTGGGCTGATAATCCAGGCGGAAATTATTTTCGTTAATGAATCCACGTTAGTAGTAAGGTTCGCGAAAAAATTCCAGCCGATAATCGCTCCAACGATTGCTTGCGAAGTCGAGACCGGTAGTTTCAATCGCGACATCCAGAACACGGCAATAGCCGCCGCCAAAGCCACGATAAAAGATCCTGCAATAGCGCTTATAGAACCGAGCTTATCGATGGTGTGTGATGTCCCGCTGCCGCTTATGAAAGCCCCTATGATTACGAATACTCCGCAAATTAGTGCCGCCGTCTTAAAGCTAAGCATCTTCGAGCCAACCGCCGTACCGAATACATTCGCGCCATCGTTGGCCCCGAGCGACCAGCCAAGAAATAAACCACTGGAGAGAAATAAGAATATCATTTTATGAAACTTTCATTACGTAAGGCATGATTAGCTCAAATAGCCGCAAGCGATAAACCGTACTTTCCGGTCGGAAAAACCGAAACATGGAACAATGCGATGAAACAGAGTTACTCGAAAGGTTTTTCAACAAATTATCGCTACTATCTAATAATTGGTATCTTTCTATATTAACGTTTATATATTCAATCGGATTTTTCATGACGCAATCATATAGAATAATCTTTATTTATTTAACTGTGTAATATTGCCAGGTTGATTTCCTGCGACTATCACTTTATCGGACTGATGATTATCAGTATATTTACCTACATCTTGGCTAAATACATTTTGAATAATAAAAAGCGAGAAGAAACTGATAATCCCGGCGATAATCGGCGTAGCCACCCAGCCGATAGCTATTTCGCCCAGGACTTTGTATCTGATATTCCTAGCTCCTTTAATAATTCCGATTCCGATTACGGCCCCGACAATCGCCTGAGAACTGGATACCGGTACCAGCGGAAACGCCGGCAAACCATGCCCAACCAGCCATTGGTAAAGTTTCACCGAAGAAAAAAGAAACAATACAATAGTGTTGGAAAGCACAACCGCCAACGCGGCTTCCGGAGAGAGTTTGAAAATATTACTCCCAATAGTTTCCGCTACTTTATGAGAATAGGTAATCACCCCTACCGCAATAGCTAAGCCTCCGGCCAGAAATAACAACTGAGTGCTGGTAATAGTAAATAAATTATAAAAATTTATATCCGGAAAAGGTGAAACCGAAACAAACACGCCCATGACATTGCCGATATTGTTTGCGCCTAAACTATATGCCCCGGCAGCGCAAACTGCTATTAAACCAAGTCGAGTATATAAATCCATACGCAAAATATGAATTTTAGCGATATTGAGGAAGATTTTAATACAATAATAAATAATTATCGAAAAAATTGCGGCTAAGACAGGGCTAATAATCCAGGCTATCACAATTTTGGTTAAAGAATCAATGTTAGTCGGCAAATTCGCGAAAAAATTCCAGCCGATAATAGCTCCAACAATTGCTTGTGAATTAGAGACCGGTAGTTTTAATTTAACCATCCAAAAAACAGCGATTGCCGCCGCCAACGCTACAATAAATGATCCGGCTATCGCATCAATCGAACCCAGTTGATCGATTGTTTCGGATGTCCCACTACCGCTAACGAACGCCCCAATAATAGCGAAAACACCACATATTAAGGCAGCAGTCCTAAAACGAAGCATTTTAGAGCCGACAGCTGTACTAAACACATCCGGGCCATTGTTGGCCCCAAGCGACCAGCCAAGAAATAAACCACTGGAGAGAAATAAGAATGTCATCTATGTAAAAACCTTTACAAAGTGCGCTTTATCGCGTAAATAGCCAGCCGGTCGGCCACGTTTTCGGCGGCATCGGCCAGATGTTCTATATGAAACGCGAAAAACCTGAGATGGATTTTGCGGCTGAGCTCGATATTGGAATCGAATATATGACGGGTCAATCTGTCGACTATCTTATCCGCCTCTTTTTCATAGAAATACACTTTGTGAAGATAATCTTTAATGACAGCGACATCCCGGAAAAACGCCCGCGCCGAAAGCACCACCGATTCGACACCTAAAACCGCCATCTCGGTCAATTCCATATATTCTTTCTTCAATTCCGGCAGAATATCAGGTGACTCGGTCGAAAACTGGATTAAAGCGCTCTTGGCGGTGTCGATAACATCATCCATGTTTTCCAGAAGTCCGAGTACATCTCCCCGGTGTTCGGGAATAAGAGAATGCGAATATAGCTGAGTTTCGACTTTTCGCCGGATATCATCCGCCTTATTTTCCAATCTCGAGATTAAGATGAGCCTCTCCTTAAAATTTTCGGCCCGGCCATCCATATAATCACTCATGCCCTGCTTGAAGACAATGCCTCCCTGGCTGACCGCGTCAAAAAACTCATCGATTTGGTTTTCAAGTACTCTGGTTTTTTTAAATAATATAGCCATAATTAACACTACCTTTGCCGATGGGTATTAGTACTATTACTATT
>CAZFSN010000012.1:3110-5096 GCA_964521815.1 uncultured Ignavibacteria bacterium
TTTTTTCGACCAGGCCGGTGCCGCCGCAAATACGGCAAGGCACAAGTTTCTTGGAATTGCGCGATTCGCCGGCAGATGCCAGACATTCATGACAGCTTGTCAGTCGCTGTTCCTGGAATAGATTCTGATGTCGGTCCTTATCGAAAACCTCACCGGCAGTGCATTTGCCGGCCCCCAGACAATGCGAGCATTCAACCATTTCTTTCGGTGTGCGATCTATTGGTGCTTCAGGTACAGGAGTCAAGATCTCGGCTTTTTTTTCTACTTCTATAATGGCTGGCTCTTTGGAGACCATTACCGGTTTTGGGGGCTCCGCTTTTTTCTTGGCCACTGTTTTTTTCTTGGTTGCCGGTTTTTTCTTGGCTACCGGTTTTTTCTTGGGTACCGCTTTTTTCTTTGGGGCGACTTTCTTTTTAGCCCCCGCTTTTTTCTTCGCAGCTGCTTTTTTCTTGGGCGGCATAATATTACCCTCTCTGATAATTTAATGTTAATCTTTCATTATTACATGTAAACATAGCAATACATTTCTTGTCATAGTATCAATCCCAATCGCTCCTTTAAGCGCCTGTTACCGCTTAAGTTCTATAGCATAATATAATATATTTAGCAATTATTTTTATTCAAATATACACCCAAACGGACGATAAGTTTAGAATAAGGCCGAACAACGGCAATCAAGATGAGGAGGAGTTCATGAAGACAATATATACCATAATGCTTGCCTTTACGATTATTTCCGGTCTTTTATTTGCCAACCCGAATTATGTCGGCTATTCAGGTGCGCCGGCTTCGAATGGCACCTGCTCCAGTTCCTGTCATGCCCAAAACGATTTTAGGCCAAGTTGCGAACTTATCGGCTTTCCTACAAGTTACATGCCCGGACAGCAATATATAATCCTGGTCAGGCACAACGACGGTTTACCAATAGAGCAGTTTAACTGCTCGGTTAGAAAGGATTCGGATTCCACAATCGCCGGTACTTTAGAGGGCAATTTCGGCACCGAGAGTTACGCTATCACCAATGAAACCAACGGTATACACTGGGTGGAGGCTGCTGCCGATTCAGGCACGTTTATCTGGACCGCCCCGGATACCCTCACCGGCTTCATAACCCTTTATTGGGCGGGGCTTCAAGGCGGCCGGGCTAATGGCGCGAATCAGCTTATAACTCTTACCGCCTCCGAGGAAGGCAACAGTATCGATTACGCCCCGGAATTGCCGCTTGAATTTTCCATGACCCAAAATTACCCCAATCCTTTCAACAGCCATACATCAATTAGGATAAATTCAGTCGAACCTGGCGGCATCACTGTTCAGATTCTCAATCCCCTCGGCCAGATCGTTTATACTGAACATCTCACGAGCTTATTTTCAGGTTCCAACATTTTTCACTGGGATGGCCGGGATAGAGACGGCAACGATCTGCCATCCGGATTATATTTCTATCAAATTAGCTCAGGCGAGGCGACAGCCATTCGAAAAATGACAATCTTACGATAACTAAAAGATTTTAAGCGGAATAAATAGCCGGTTTGGGAGTTCATCTGGAATATCCTCAAACCGGCTAATTTTTTGATTGTTACTCGGCCCAGGCCGGTAAAGATTTCATATACAGTTCGGCCCGGTTTTGAGCGGTCTTGTCATCGATACCGGGCTGCCAGCCTTTAAACCAGGCGGCTATCCCCTGCTTGATCTCATTTTTCGGTTTGAGCACTCCCGATTCATCGGTGCAGTACTTACAGTAATTTTCGGCGGGGCCTTTAAAATCCGGCATATTCAATGGCGCCGCGCAACTGTGACAGAACTTGTCCATTGTTTCTCCTTGGCTAATGGTTTTTGGTTTAATGCCTAAATGGCATGTTTATTTATTCATGTCATGTCAGGTCGTGCCTGTTAAGGTGACCTGACATCCCAAGCAGGCAGGTCACGCTCCGCTACGACCTGCCTGAACAAGAATTTATTAGTGACTATTTCCAATCGCTAAAC
>CAZFSN010000012.1:5196-10030 GCA_964521815.1 uncultured Ignavibacteria bacterium
CCGCTACGACCTGCCTGAACAAGAATTTATTAGTGACTATTTCCAATCGCTAAACACATGCTTCCAGTCTCTCAGCTATAACCGAAATCACGCCATGTTGGTTATCCACCTTACCGGTTATTTCAAGTAGCGGCTTTTTAAATATAGGCTGGCCGAATTTGCGATAAACCTCAGGAAATAGGGTCACTTCAAAATAGTCGAACGCGTCTTCCATGGTTAAAAATACCATCAGCTTATTATCTCCGGTTTTAATCCGTTTGCGATCGATTACTTGCCCTATAATCTTAACCCGTTTACCCTGCAAGTCGGGTAATTCGCAAGCCTTAATATGGCCATTGCCGGAAAACAATCGCTCGGTCGGATGACAACTGACCGCCATCTCCAGAATCTCCTGCTCGGCCGTTAGTTTTTCATCGATATCATAGTCAGGCAAATCAGGCGTGAAAGAAATATCCGATGGCCGCATCCGGCCAAGCAAAGGGGTGTCCTGATCGCTTTTGAGAATCTTGTCGCCATGCAATTTTAAATACCATAACAATGTGGGGCGAGTCTGTCCCAGAAAATCAAAGCTGCCGATTCTGACTAAACTCTCCGCCTCAGCTTTAGAGGGCTTTACTCGTGCCAGAAAATCTCCCAACGACACAAATGGTGATTCCGCGCGTTGTTCGATAATCCTGTCAGTCGTACCGCCGGACAGGTTTTTAACAAAAGCAAGTCCAAGCCTTATAGTACTATTCTTGACCGTACATAATTCCGATGGCTTATCCAAATCCGGCGGCGCTAATTTCGCCCCATATCGGCGGGCCTCATCGGCATAAATATACGGCCTGTAATAACCACAGAAATTATTCAGCATGGCGGTCATGTACTCGATTGGATATCGCGCTTTCAGGTAGCATCCCCGGTAGCTCAATAGCGCGTAAGTGGCGGCATGGGCTTTGCAAAAACCATATCCGGCGAATTGACTGAGAAGCTTAAACACGTGTTGGGCCGTATCACAGGGTACGCCTCTATCCATCGATTGAGCTACGAATTTCCGCGCGAACGCTTGAAATTCGGTTTTGTTTCTATCTTTGGTAATTGATCGCCTCAATAAATCGGCCTGAGCCGATGAAAAACCGGCCAACGCCTCGGCACAGCGAAGCACCTGTTCCTGATATATTATATTACCCAGAGTTTCGGCCAAAACCGGCTGTAATAATGGATGAGGATATTCTACCGGCATCTCCCCGGCCAGCCTTTGCAGAAATAATTTCTTCATGCCCGATTCGGAAGCGCCGGGACGTATCAGCGCCAGAGCCAGCGTAATGTCATCGAGATTGCGCGGCTTCATTTCGATTAAAAGCGAACGCAAGCCGGGCGATTCTATCTGAAAAACGCCGATAGTCCGACCGGCTCGAAGAAGCTTGAATGTTTGTTTATCATCGTAATCATATATCACAGGTGATCTCGTTTTCTCAAAAGCGAACTTCTCGCCATCCACGATAGTAGATAAACCGCGCTGGCCCAGAAGATCGATTTTCACCAAACCCAGATCAGCAATCGAATGCATATCATATTGGGTAATCGCGATACCTTTGGCCGACATCTGAAGCGGCACCATATCCTGAAGTTCACCCGGCGAAATCACGATGCCGCCGCAATGAATCGACAGATGACGCGGATAGCCCTCGATTTTGTGGGCCAATTCGATTATCGTACGATATGGTTCGGTATCCAAAGGTAAGTTGCGGCACTCTGGATATCTATCGCGCGTCCTTTGCATATCGCCCAGATGTCCCCACGGCAGGCGTTTGGTGAAATCGGATATTTCATCGCCGGCGAGGCCATATGTTTTGGCCAGTTCGCGAAACGCCCCGCGTGCCGCGAACGTATTCAAGGTGCAAATCATGGCTACCCGATTTCGGCCATACTTTTCATAGACGAAATCGAGCACTTCATCCCGACGCCGCCAGCAAATATCCAAATCGATATCGGGCGGGTCGGTACGAGCCTCATTGAGGAAACGGGCAAAATAGAGATCTAAAGCGATCGGATCGATCTCGGTTATGCCCAACGCGTATGATATTATCGATGAAGCTGCCGATCCCCGCCCAACAACCGGGATACCTTCGTGCTTGCAGAATTGGACTATCTCATTAACGATAAGAAAGTAATCAACAAAGCCGGCCTGATTGATTACGGCCAGTTCCGATTCGAAGCGCGAATAAATTTCGCCGCTTAATTTGCTGTAGCGATTTTTCAAGCCTGTTTCGGCCTGTTCGCGCAAATATCTGTAATTCGAAACCCTCGCCGAACCGAGAAATTCGGGAAAATTCAATCGCCCAACCGGAAGATTGACATTACATTTTTCGTTTATCTCTGAAGTGACGCTTAATGCTTGATAGTATTCGCGACAACGCTTTTTCATGTTTTCCGGGGAGTGCAAATACGCCTGATGATTTGCCAACTGTGAGCGATTTAGATTATCTATAGTAGTCAATTCTTTAATAGCTGTTAAAGCACGGTGGATTATAATATCATCATCATTTATGAAATAAACCGGATCGGCTATTACCGGTTTAATCGAATATTCCTCGCTTAACCTAAGCCTTTCCCTACTCGCCAGGCGGGTTTGAAGATCGGTAAATGTTTCGATACCCAAATAAAGGTTTTCGCCGAAAATATCTTTCAATTGCCTGATATGTTTTTTATCCAGATAAATAAGCACAAGCCCGTCGGCGTAGGCGGAAATATTATCGAGGGAAGGCGGCCGTTCATCGAG
Organism: uncultured Ignavibacteria bacterium; assembly: GCA_964521815.1. GTDB lineage: Bacteria > Zixibacteria > MSB-5A5 > UBA10806 > 4484-95 > JAAEQD01. Next base: position 7,961 of record CAZFSN010000012.1, read on the forward strand.
CATTCGGATAGTTGACAGGCGACACAGATTGCCATAGCCGATCATATTCCGCGCTAAAAACACGCACAGCCCGGCTTCCGTCTCCAGTTCGCAGCCAAAGATTGGCTTTATGCCTCTTTCGATAGCCCGACTGTAAAACTCCACCGCGCCATATAAGCCGTTGATATCGACCAGGCCGACTGACCGGTAATTGTAACGCCGCGCCTGGTCCAGAAGCCGATCCTGACTTACCGGGCCGTGGAGAAACGAGAAATTAGAGCGACAACGAAGGGGTACGTAGCTCATAGCCATCGACAACCTCCCGGAATTTATCGCCTAAAGGCATGGTTTTGCCGTAGAAAATAGCGTGATAACCAAAATTACGGCGGACTTTATCCAGACCTGTATTTAAATTTGAATATTTCTCCTTCTGCTGATCGAAAAAACCGAATTGTTTTATCGATGGAATTAAGCGGGTAGCGGTTATACCCAGATGACGGATACCGACTTTGCGGGTGTAGAGATCGGAAAATAATTTCATGATCGCCGGAAAAATTTCCGGTTCGCTATCGGCGTAAGCGGTTAATGTCTGCGCCTGGTCGACAAATTCATAATCGACATAACGGATTTTTACCCCGATGCGTCTGGTTTGCAAAGAAAGGCGCCGCAGTTCCAGACAGACTCGTTCCAGAAGATAATACAGCGTGCCCTGGAGAAATTTCTGGTCGACAGAATCGGCATTGAATGTCGTTTCGCGGGAGATCAATTTTGGCATCGCGGAGGCCTTCACCTCCCGTTTATCAATGCCGCGGGCATAATCATACCATTCGATTCCGCGTTTGCCAAAAAGCTCGATTAATATCGGGCGGGGAATTCCTCTGAATTGCTTGACTGTATATACCCCGAGTTCGGCCAGAAGCTTTCGGGTTTTATAGCCGACATTGGGAAGCTTATCCACCGGTAGGCGGTTAAGCATAATAGCTTCCTCATCGGGCGCGATAATAACTATTCCTTCGCCTCCGCCGGCGGCTTTCGTTTTAGCGATACCGCAGGCTACTTTAGCAAACATCTTGGACCGGCCAACGCCAATTGAACACTTGATATTTAACCGTTGTCTTATAGTATCTTTTATTAGTCCGGTTAAAGTTTCGATTGAGCCGTACAGGGCTATCGATCCGGTTAAATCAAGATAAGCTTCATCCATGGAAACCGGTTCAACCACAGGCGTGAAACTGTCGAATATATCGCAAATTTCGGCCCAATAATCGCGGTAGGTTTTTATATCGCCTTTAAGGAAATGAGCTTGCGGCAGGCGACGGTGAGCCTCGGCCAGGGGCAAGCCAAATTTAACGCCCAGCTTGCGGGCCTCATAGGAAGCACAGATTACGATCCCCCGGGTGCCGGGCAGCCCGCCGACTATTACCGGCTTGCCGATCAAATCAGGGTTTAAAGCCTGTTCCACCGACGCTAAAAAGGCATCCATGTCTATTAGGGCGATTATTGGTTTCATGCGTTCCCTTTGTCTCCGGTTCAATTCGCTATTTGAACATATAAATTACCTGCACATTAATATACTGCACATATGTATAGCTTGTCAAGATGTTTTTTGGAGAAATTTCAAAAATATTTATTGAAAATAAATAAAAAAGAAGCTTAGTCATTTGAACTTGATGGATACGGCCATACCCTGAAAAACTATAGGAATTGGTCAATACTTATTGGATTGGAATGACTATTCAGCAACCTCGGTTAATTAGCCGTAAGTCACTATAAATCATAAGCATACACACCAATGACGAGGGAAATTTATAGACAGACTATAAATCGTGTCTTATTAACATTTGAGTTAATTATCAAGTGATGCCCATAATCTAAACAGACATAACAAGATAATGAATTGCATATTTTTCGGCATTAATTCTGCAGTATATATTATCAAGAATGGCATACGATAATCGGCGTAAACGCCGGCCATTCGACTACCGTGAAATAGCAAATTTTGGTTCTTAAGGTCACTCTCTCCTCCTTGGGGTACTATGTCGGTTGACACAGCGAAGCCGCCCGAACCAGGCCGGGCGGCTTGTTGTTTTT
>CAZFSN010000012.1:10130-28408 GCA_964521815.1 uncultured Ignavibacteria bacterium
TTTTTGGCGGGAGTGGGGTACCCGGGCCTTTTCAATCGAATTGAAAACTAATAGATTGACACTAATATAGCAAAATATGTATATTATAAATAGTAAAATATTATAGGAGAAATGACTATGAATTTATTCAATGATCCGATACACGAAATTAAATTTAAAGGCATTAAAAAGTTTTGCGAAGCTGGTACTCCTGAAGGCGTAAAAGTTGATTATAAAAGCGAATTTCCTAGTAATAAAAAACTAGCAAAAGTTATTTCATCATTTGCAAATACTTGGGGAGGTATAATAATCGTTGGCGTTAAAGAAGAAAATAGAATACCTCAATTACCGATTGAAGGTATTGATTACCCAGGGAATTATGAAGAAAAAGTGACAAGTATTTGTATAAGTCAAATAAATCCGCCTATAAGCCCTGAGGTATACGAAATACCTTTGGATAATGACAAAGATAAATGCGTTGTTTTAATAAGGATAGTTGAAAGTGATGAAACTCCTCATAGAGTCGAACATGATACTGAAATTTATATTAGAGAAAATAGCATAAGTTATCCTTATGAACAAAAAGCGCCATGGGATGCTATAGAATGGCTATTAAATAAAAGGGAAAAGGCAATAAATAACAGGGAAAAATTAATTGAGAGAGCTTTTAGTAGAATAGCTGCATCATCATATTTATTGACATCTTCGCCATATAGACAGCTTATTGTTTCCCCGCTTTATCCAAATAGTATTCTTTTTCAATATAAGGATTTTGAAAGAATAATTAAAGAAGTTGAAAAATCATCATATCGTATCAGTTATTCTAATACTTCTGGCGAAAAAATTTCCCAAAGCCAAAGTATATTATTTGTAAATAAAAGAAATCACCAAAATAATACTGTTCATGATTTTATAGAAATAAACCAATATGGATTTTTTATTCATAGGGGAAACTTCTCGGAGAAAATTACTTATGGGAAAAATGACGAAATCGATTTGCATTATACTACCCAACATCTCGCCGATTATTTAGAATACTCTTTGAAATTTCTTACTGCAATCAATTATTTTGGCTTAGTTTTTATTAGTTTACGCTATTCCCAAATAAAAAATAAACAAATTTCTGATTATGCTCGTGGTAGCTTTGCTACATCAAATCAGTATTATGGCAGTTCACAATTCGATGATTCATATTCCTATGAAAAAGTAACCTCTCTTGAATCTATTAAAAATAACTTTGATGATATCATTTTTGAATTTATTTCAGATTTCTTATGGAGCCTTGGAGCATCAAAATACTCTTTAGATAAAGAATATATTAGTAGTAGAGTAAAAACAATTTTAAGCAAATAATAACTATGCAAATTTAAAAAGGGCGTATAACGATATCGAAGATCCGCCAGGACGCCCTTACGAGAAATCTAACAAACATGCTGTCGGGTCAGGCGACCCGACAGCACTCTGGCTTTGCTGCCTACCGCTTATACTTCTCCACGCCTTCGACGTAGATATTGCCGCCGTGGCAATCTTGCGCGACTATGGCGGGGAAATCCTTGACTGTCAGCTTACGGACGGCTTCCGGGCCAAGTTCCTCCCAGGCGACTATTTCGGCGCCTGTTATACTATCGGCGATCAGGGCGCCTGCCCCGCCGGTGGCAACCATATAAACAGCCTTATGCTTTTTCATGGCGGCGACAACTTCCGCGCCCATTTCGCCTTTGCCAACCATGCCTTTTAAGCCGGCGCCTATGACTATCGGCGAGAATTTATTCATGCGCCCGGATGTGGTCGGCCCGGCGGAATTCATCACCTGGCCCGGCTTGGCCGGCGCGGGTCCGACGAAATAGATAATCTGACCGACCGGATCAAACGGCATCTTTTCGCCTTTTTGAATCAGGTCAACCATTTTCTTATGGGCGGCATCGCGGCCGGTGTACATAGTCCCGGAAATCAGAACCCTGTCCCCGGCTTTCAATTGCTCGACATCTTTATCTTTCAATGGCGGCGTTAATTTAATGTAATCCATAGCTACCTTCCTCAAATCACGATTTCTTGGTGACGGGCCGAATGGCACTGGGTATTAACCGCTACCGGCAAACTGGCGATATGGCAGGGATGAACCTCGATATGCACCGCCAATGCGGTAGTCCGACCGCCCAGACCCTGCGGGCCGACGCCGGTGTTATTGATTCGTGTCAGCAGTTCCTCTTCCATGGCGGCGTAATACGGATCGGGGTGTTTGCTGCCGACTTCACGCAGAAGCGCGTGTTTGGCCATATGGGCGACTTTATCGAACAGGCCGCCGATGCCGACGCCAACAATCAAAGGCGGGCAGGGATTACCGCCGGCGATTTTGACTGTTTCAACAACGAAATCTTTCACGCCGTCTTCGCCATCGCCGGGTTTTAGCATCTTAATCCGGCTCATGTTTTCCGAACCGCCGCCTTTGGGCAGAATCGTGATTTTAACTTTGTCGCCGGGGATTAATTTGGTGCTGATAATCGCGGGCGTGTTATCGCCGGTGTTCTTACGACGAAGCGGATCGGAGACTACCGATTTTCGCAGGAAACCCTCGCCGTAACCCTGACGGACACCCTCGTTGATCGCCTCGTTGAAATCGCCGTTGAAATGGACTTCCTGACCGACCTCGGCGAAAACCGCCGTGTAACCGGTATCCTGACAGAGCGGCATTTTCTTGTCTTTGGCGATGCCGGCGTTTTTGATAATCTGTTTTAAGATTTCCTTACCCAGCGGAGATTCCTCGGTTGCCTCGAATTTCTTGATGGCATTCAAAACATCAGCGCCAAGATAATAGTTGGCATCCATGCACATTTTTTTAACCGCGGAGACTATCTCCTTTACATCGATTTCACGCATAAGCTATCCTTTGATAAGTTCTAAAATTGCTTTAATCATGTTTTCACAGTCCTCGGAAACCTCGCTCAAACGTCTTGAAGCCAATTGGCCGCCCGAGGTTACGATTTTATTGGTCTGATCGATGACAACTTCGGTAGGACGAGTGGTAATCGCCTGCGCGCCGGCGGCCTCGATACCTATTTGAAGCTTCGGGTCATTACCGACAGTCACTACCGGCCCGCTTTTAGTTATCCCCTGGATGGCTTTGGCCAGAAGCGGTACGGCATATCCGAAAGCCCCTATCGGCAGGCCTTTGCGGTAGACTGCCCGAAGAAAAGACCTTAGTTTCGTCGACACTTTAAAGGCTTGACCCATTTTCTCGAAATCGCAGAAATAGTCAAACTCATTTGGTCCGACCGATATAATTAACGCTTTTAGCGAGCCGGTTTTCAGCTCGTCGGCATCGGTTAAGGTCATCCCGGCCAGATTCTCATAAATCGATTCATTATTTTTTAGAATACCCGGATCTAGATTTTCGGGAGACATAGTAATCGGCAGACGCATATAGCCGTTGTATTCGATCTGATAGAAACTGAAAACTGTTTCCCAGAGTAATTCGCTGGACAGAAGAATCCCTATCCGTTTCGGAATTTTGCTTCTAAGTTCGGGCATTTAATTTCGCGGGTTTGTCAAAATATAATTAAAATACAATACCCGGAGGCGGGAAGCGACCGGGTACGATTTTAGGCGACGACCGAGACTTTTTTGTGGTCGCGGCCGACTCTGATAAATTCAACTACGCCATCGGCTGTGGCAAACAAAGTATTATCTTTGCCCATCTGGACATTATCGCCGGGATGAATCCTGGTGCCCTTCTGACGAACGATAATACTTCCGGAAGTGACGCGTTCACCGCCATAGCGTTTCACGCCCAGCCGTTGGCCGTTCGAATCGCGTCCGTTCCTTGAAGATCCAACACCTTTCTTATGTGCCATCAATCATTCCTTTCCCAAAAAATTCAAAACTTAAATTTAACGATTAAATTCCATATGTCAAGTAAATATCCGATCATCATTTAATTAAAAGTCTACTTTTCATACAATATTAAACCGGCCCCGATTGGAGCCGGTTCATAAACTCGGTCATTCGTCCGAATAATTTATCAGACGGCTTTTTCCGGTTTCGGTTTTTCTTCTTCGTGCTTGGCTTTCTTAAGTGATTCCATCTTAAAACTCAGTTTATCCATGTCTTTTTCATGATAAATTTCAACCTTACAGCCATTGTGGTAATCGCCTTTTAGTATCTCCTCGGCTAATGGATCTTCCAGATAGCGCTGAATCGCCCGCTTTAACGGCCGAGCCCCGAAATTAGGGTCAAACCCTTTATCGGCCAAGAAATTACGGGCCGTATCGGTAAGAATGAATTCGATATTTTTATCAGTTAGCCGTTTCTCGACATCTTTTAAAAGAATGCCGATTATTTCCATAATGTGATTTCTATCGAGAGAATGGAAAATTATCATTTCATCGATACGATTTACCAGTTCCGGATTGAATGTCCGTTTGACTTCCTCCAGAATTCTATCTTTCATACCGTCATATTCGGTTTTATCATCGGCTTTCTGGAATCCAAGGGACTTGCCGGCTTTGGCCTGACGGGTGCCCATGTTGGATGTCATAATCACCACCGTATTGCGGAAATCGACTTTGCGGCCAAAGGAATCGGTCAGATGGCCTTCATCGAATAATTGAAGCAGGATATTGAATACTTCGGGATGCGCCTTTTCGATTTCATCCAGAAGCACCACCGAATATGGCTTGCGTCTGACTTTCTCGGTTAGCTGGCCGCCCTCTTCATAGCCGACATATCCCGGAGGCGCGCCTATCAGTCTGGAGACGGCGAATTTTTCCATATATTCCGACATATCAATTCTGACCAGAGATTCTTCATCCTCAAACAAAAATTCCGCCAGAGTCTTGGCCAATTCGGTTTTGCCGACGCCGGTCGGTCCGAGGAATATAAAAGTACCAATTGGCTTATTCGGGTCTTTCAGGCCGGCCCGGGTACGGCGGATAGCCTTGGCGATGGCATGGAGAGGTTCATCTTGGCCGACTATACGTTTGGCCAGTTCATCCTCCATCCGCAAGAGCTTTTTGGATTCCTTTTCTTCCAATTTAAATAGCGGTATACCGGTCATTTTGGATATTACGGCAGCGATATCCTCGCTGGTGATAACTGTCTTTTGATTGGCCCGTTTTTCTTCCCACGATTTTTTATCCTGTTCCAGTTTCTCTTTTTTCAGTTTGATCGTATCGCGAAGCTGGGCCGCTTTCTCGAATTCCTGATTTTTAACCGCCGCGTCTTTTTGCTTGGTCAACTCGATTATCTCATCTTCTTGCTCGTTGAAACTAGCCGGTTTGGTAAAGGCATTCAGATGAGCCCGGCTGCCGGTTTCATCCACGACATCAATCGCCTTATCCGGCTGAAACTTGCCGGAAATATAACGATCCGATAACTTAACCGCGGCTTCAATCGCTTCATCGGTTATCTCAACCCGGTGATGGTCCTCATAGCGCTGACGCAAGCCTTTCAATATTTCGATCGTATCTTCCGACGTGGGTGGATTTACCATAATAGTCTGGAATCTTCTATCCAGCGCGCCATCCTTTTCGATATACTTGCGATACTCATTGAGCGTAGTCGCGCCAATACACTGCAGTTCACCGCGAGACAGCGCCGGTTTGAATATATTCGACGCGTCAAGGCTGCCCTCGGCGCCGCCCGCGCCGACTATTGTATGCAATTCATCTATGAAAATAATAACATCCTGCGAATTCTGAATTTCGACCATCACGGCCTTAAGGCGTTCCTCGAACTGACCCCGATATTTGGTACCGGCTACCAGCGAGGCCATATCCAGTGTCACTATGCGCTTATCCTCGAGCGTTTGCGGTACTTTACCTTCGACTATTTTCTGCGCCAGACCCTCGGCAATAGCGGTCTTGCCGACTCCCGGCTCGCCAATTAGCACCGGGTTGTTTTTCTTGCGCCGCGACAGGATTTGGCTTAAACGTTCGATTTCGTTATCACGCCCGATAATCGGGTCGAGTTTACCCCGGCGGGCCAATTCCGTTAAATCGCGGCCAAAATGGTCCAGCGCCGGCGTTTTTGATTTTTTACGTTTCTTACCGAAAGCGGACGGCTTACCGGATTGAATATTGCGCAATTCCTCGTAAACTTCCTTATAATCGACATCATACATCGAAAGAACTTGAGCGGCTACGCCTTCCTCGTCTTTTAATAGAGCCAGCAAAATATGTTCGGTATCTATGTCTTTGGACTTTAAAGCCCTGGCTTCATTTCCGGAAATTTCCAAAGTTTTCTTGGCGCGAGCCGTCAGCGGCAATTGGCCCATCTGCATGGTTCCGCCGGATGGCTGGACAATATCCTCAACGCCCTTTTTCAGCTCAGCCAGCTCGATACCGATATTCTGCAAAACATCGACAGCGTTGCCTTCGCCCAGACGAATCAAGCCCAGTAAAAGATGCTCGGTACCGATATAATCATGCTTTAATCTGGCTGCTTCATCGCGAGCGTATTCTATCGCCCTTCGCGCTTTTTCGGTAAACATCTCATTCATATGCTAATCTCCCGACAACAAAAATCATCCTCAATTTAAGCGTTCTCTGATAAGTCCCGCCCTGACTATATCCCGTTCATTATTATCCATTTCCCGTTCGTAGTATTTCTGCAGATGAGCCGGTTGGGTAATAATTAACAATTCGTTTATCTGTTGCAAAGTAACCTTGTCTATCAGCTTGAGCGAAACGCCCAGCCGAAGAGCGGACAACAGGTTCATAACCTCGCCCGAATTAAGTACGCGGGCGTGTTTCAAGATACCATACGAACGCCAGACCTTATCTTCGATTTCATCGGCGGCGTCCTGCATTAAAGTATCCTCTGAATTAAGTTCGTATTCGATAATTTGCTGAGTGACTTTGGCCAGCGAATCGATAATCTCTTCCTCTGACCGGCCTAACGTGGTCTGATTGGAAATCTGGAATAAATTCCCCAGAACATCGGTGCCCTCACCATAAAAACCTCTGACGATCAATCCGACTTTAGCTATACGGCTGATCACATTTTCGATTTCGCGGGTTAAGACCAGGCCAGGCAAATGGATTAATATTGAGGCTCGCAGGCCGGTTCCGACATTAGTCGGACAGGCCGTCAAGTACCCGAATTTATCGTCAAAAGCATAATCTATTTTTTGCGAAAGCCTGGTATCGATATCATGAGCTTTCTCCCAGCATTCGTTCATCGACAGGCCCGATGAAATAACCTGCAGGCGGATATGGTCCTCTTCATTAACCATAATCGACAATGATTCGGATTTATCGATATACACACCCCGACCCGTGCCGTCTTTCATGAACTCCGGCGAGATCAGGTGACGTTCCACCAAAAAGCTTCGGTCAAGGGGATTAATTTCCGTTGACAGGAAAAAATCACCTTCACGATTTAAGCCGGCGGAATCGAACGTAGCCCTAATGAATTCAATAATTTTATCCCGCGTATCGGTATCGGCGGATGGCGGAAACTTGAAATCGGTAATATTGCGGGCGAACCTGATCCTTGACGACAGCACTATTTCCGATTCGGGACCGTTGCCTATAATCCACGCCACCGGTTTTTTGGCCATTTGTTCAAACATCAACTCATATCCCCTTTTTCTTTAACGGATAATTCCCTGATTCGATCTCGTAATTCTGCCGCCATCTCGAAATCTTCATCTTCAATCGCTTTTTTCAATTCATCGCGAAGCCGCTTGCTTTCCCGAAATTCTTTCAGATCCTCGGTTGGCGATTCGGCCACATGGCCTCTATGCTCGGCTGAACCATGAATGCGCCTGAGCAAATCGGTGAGTTCCGGGCGAAACGTTTGATAGCATTGAGCGCAACCCAGGCGGCCTACATGGCCGAATTCCGAAAAAGTCAGGCCGCAGTTGGGACATTTCTTATCCGGTTTATCATCCCTGGATTTCTTGCCTTTTTTCTTAACTTTCGCCGGCCCAACCATGCCCGAAACGATCTCGGCTAACGGAAATGGCATCTGCTCAAAAGGAGAATGAAATCCTCTCTTTTCCGCGCACTCCTTGCACAGGTTCAGCACCACCTTCTCATTATTTATGATCTGAGTAAGATGAATATTGGCTTCCCGGCTATTACAATCCTGGCATAACATTGCATACCTCTATCAATACTAAACTGTTAAAAACATCTTTCTGTTCCAGAATATATATAATCGCCACCTAGTTATCCGCCAATGTCTTAATGACGCCATTTTCAATCAGAAAACGTTTACCCACTCTTTCGTATAAATGCGGATTGTGGGTCGCGATTAAAAAAGTCTGATTGTATTCACGATTCAATTTTTCGAACAACTCCATCAGATGATCGCCGGTTTTCACATCCAGGTTACCAGTAGGTTCATCGGCATATATTACTTCCGGTTTATTAAATAACGCCCTCGCTACTGCAACCCTTTGCGCCTCTCCACCGGATAATTGGCTGGGACGGTGGCTAACACGACCGGCCAGGCCGACATCGGCTAATAATTCGCCGGCTTTTTTGGAAGCGGCCGCCCGATCCTGACCGGCGATTAAGCCGGGCATCATCACGTTTTCCAGCGCGCTGAATTCCGGCAATAAATGATGAAACTGATACACGAACCCGACCTTTTTATTCCTGAATTCGGCTAATTCATTGTTTTTCAATTTAGTAACATCAATGTCCCGATAAATAACCCGGCCTGATTGGGGTTTATCAAGCGATCCGAGAATATGCAGGAAAGTCGATTTGCCGGTCCCCGAATCACCCAATAACATCGCCATATCTCCGGCTTTTAATGAAAGACTGGCCCCCTTTAAAACCTCCAGATTTTCACCTTCTGAGATGTACCTTTTTACAATATTCTCGGCAGAAAGGATGTTTTTCTGAGTATCCATTGTCAGATTAGACCTTTTTATTCATATTTAATCGCTTCCACCGGATCCAGGTTGGCTGCCCTCGTTGCCGGGTAAATAGTTGCCAAAAAAGACAGTAAAAACGCCGCCGAAGCCACGCTTATGAAATCAAATATTTGCATTTTGACCGGTAGGGCTTTTATAAAATAATACTCCTCCGGCAGAGAAATAATGCCAAATTTTAATTGCACATAACACAATATAAAGCCTAATAAACAGCCGCCGATACAGCCGAAACCGCCGATAGTAATCCCTTGAAGAATAAATACTTTCTTAATCCTGGGAGCTGACATGCCCAGGGACATCAGTACGCCGATATCTTTTTTCTTTTCGAGCACGACCATGATCAGCGAGGAAATGATGTTAAATGCGGCCACCGCGATAATCAATGACAGGGTAATAAAGCTCGCCCATTTCTCCAGTTCCATCCAGGAGAATATGTTTTTATTGAGGATTTTCCAATCGGTCGAATAATAGCGGTAGCCGATTACCTTATCAACCGCCAGGGATATTTTGTCCGCCTTGTAGATATCGACGGTTTTTATCGATAGATTCGTAACGGCATCACCTAAATCAAATAGCTTCTGAGCTTCGGCCAATGGCAAATAAGCCAGGTTGGCGTCATATTCATACATACCGGTTTCGAACACGCCGGCAACCCGGCAGGGCAGGGCTTTGGGAATAAATCCGGTAAGGCTGCTAACCGCTTCACTTAAAGAAAAAAGTTTGATCTTATCATTTAGACCGACTCCCAGCCTGTCGGCGATATTGACTCCGAGCCATACCCCCGCCTCGGATGAATCGCCGGTATCGAATGTTATATCATTGGTTAACAGGTAGCTGGAAATTCGGGTGACTTTCGATTCCAGTTCCGGAATAATGCCCCTGACCACTATGCCATCCGATTCGAGCTTGCTGGCAATCGCGCACTTGCTCTGGACTACCGGCGCGACCGCCACTACTCCCTCGACAGTAGCGATCGTATCGGCCAGGGCTTGCCAATCGTAAATCGGATCACCGGTGACATGGCTGACGATTATATCCGAACCGGTACCGATAATGCGCGAACGAATTTCCGATTCGAAGCCATTCATGACCGACAGCACCACCACCAAAGCGGCCGTACCGATAATAACCCCTAATATTGATATTAGCGTGATTATAGAGACAATGCTATAGCGATAGCGCGACCGCATATACCTTTTGGCGATATCGAATTCGAGTGACATACTAAGGTTTATTCCTCCGGCTTCATAGTCGGGAAAAAGATTATATCACGTATCGACAAGGAATTTGTCAGCAACATCACTATCCTGTCGACGCCAATACCATAGCCGGCGGTGGGCGGCATACCGTGTTCCATCGCGAAAATGAAGTCCTCATCCACCGGCTGCGCTTCCTCATGCCCGCGTTCAATCAAGGCCGATTGCTGAGCCATCCTGGCGCGCTGGTCTTCGGGATCGTTAAGTTCCGAAAAAGCGTTACCGAATTCGAACCCGGCGATAAACAATTCGAACCTTTCCGCCAAATTCGGATTCTCACGATGAATTTTTGCTAATGGCGAAAGCTCAATTGGAAAGTCTTTGAGGAATGTCGGCTGAATCAAATTCGGTTCGACGAATTTCTCGAAAAAGGCGTTAAAATAATCGCCTCTGCCTTTCATCTTGCTCGTATCGATTTCAAATTTAGCCGCTAAGCCGGCTAATTCTTCCTCATTTAGGACGCTGACATCCTGACCGCAAGCTTCGTTAATTCCCTTAAAATACGGTTGACGGGCGAATGGCCGGCTGAAATCTATAACATAATCTCCAAATGGAACCTGTAATGATCCGGTTATCGATTGGGCGAGATGACGGTACATCTGTTCGAGCATTTCCATCAGGTCGTTATAATCGGCATAAGCCCAGTAAAACTCCAGCATGGTGAATTCGGGGTTGTGATGTTTGTCCATCCCCTCGTTGCGGAAATCCTTGGCCATCTCATACACTTTCTCAAAACCGCCGATAATCAAACGTTTGAGATACAGCTCATCAGCAATCCGTAAATATAGATTAATATTAAGGGCGTTGTGATGTGTCACAAACGGTTTGGCCGCGGCTCCGCCATAGATCGGCTGTAATACCGGCGTTTCGACTTCGAGAAAGCCGCGCTGGTCGAGAAACTCACGGATTTCCTTGGTGATTCTGGCCCGCTTGATAAACAGTTCTTTAATTTCCGAATTAGTAATCAAATCGAGATAGCGATAACGATAGCGCAGTTCCTTATCCTGAAGGCCATGCCATTTTTCCGGTAATGGCCTAAATGATTTAGCCAGTAAAGTAATCTTATCAACCTTGATCGTTATTTCACCTGTCTTGGTCGTAAACAAAGTTCCCGCTACGCCTATAAAATCGCCTATATCAATCTTTTTGAATAATTGAAAATCATCGCCCATATCATCCTGGCGGGCGTAAAACTGAATCTTCCCGTCATTATCCATCAGATGGCCAAACAAAGTCTTGCCATGCCCGCGCAAACTTATCAACCGGCCGGCCAGGCTGACTTTAGCTTCTTCGCCCGCGAGCTTTTCATAATTTTTTAATATTTCAATCGAACTATGCGTTTTATCATAGCGATAAGGAAAGGGATTGATCCCCATCTCTCTTAAGGCTTTTAATTTATCCTGACGGTGCTGTAAAAAATCCGGTGTATTTTCCAAAGTTCCTCCAATTCAAAGTATAAATTTTAGCATATCGTAGTCATTTAGTCAACCGGACAATCGCGTAAAACAATAATTTCAATAGATATTAATATCTTGAGTTTTCATAGCGAGTTGACTTATCTGGATATACTAATCACCCATCGGAACTTAAGGCTGCTCTCATCGTCTCTTGGGTCGGAAACCACCAGCGGCAGATAGAGCTCGAATGTTTCATTACCAAATAGCCTATCCCAATAAGGGATTTTATAGGAAAAGCGAAGTCCCAGTTCAGTTAAAAAATCCGAGCTCAACGGCAGACCGGGCTCATCCCACACCGCGCTATGGGTGACATAAATCTTGGGTCTTATTTTGGCCAGTTCTCGTGCTATAGTACTGTAGGGTAATTCAAATATCTCCACCGGGTTGGCGATTTCAAGCTGAATCCGCCCGCCTAATTGTTTCAAGCCGGATTTATCCAGATAGAGATATCCCGGCATCGAGATACCGTCATCCAAAAACAGATGCTGTCGGCGTTTTAGGCTTACAGGAAGCGTTCCGCGCGAGGAAAACCATTTGTTGTCGAAATAATCATAGGGCGAGGCTTGCGCCAGGTAAAATCGATATTGATTCGGCACATCCCCCTCGGACAGACCGCCGGCTATTTTAAAGGAAAGCACGCTGGTTGGTGAAACCATTGTCGCTAATGACCGGGCGAAAGAAAATCGAGAGAATCTAAAATCGGAACCCGGCGCGGAAACCACTATATCGGCCAGCCAGTGATGGTCCACTTTTCTGCCGTTTTTCATGTACTCAAATGTCAGAACCAGAGTGTTGATATCGCCATATTGCCAGTGTTGGGGATCAGACAAGTAGTTTTTGCTGAAAAGGTATTGGCGCTGATAGGCCAGCGAACTAAACATGGATTGAAATACTGGATCGCCCGGTGTCTGATAAATTACTGCCAGATTTTGCCCGCCCCGGCCATCACGCTCGTAAGATGATATACTATAGCTGAAGCCGGGATATTTAATCGATAGAAGATCTTCATATTTTATGCCATAGTCTATTCGTCCGTTCAGTGTACAAAGTGATGTTTGAAATTCGAGATTGCGCTTTAAACCAAGATATGAACCGTTAAGATTGTACTGAAGCTTGACACCATCGATCTCATTATACCACATACCGGGCCGATGACGGACAAGATAGCTATCAGGATAATATTCGGGATTTGTCCCCTTGTAAAATAATTCCGTACCATCGAATTGAAATCGGAAATGGGGCCATCTCCAGTAATTATTCAGCCGGTTAATATCCGGCATTCTGCCATCTGGATTTATCTCAACTCTGACAGGTTTAAGCGGCAAAAAAGCATTTTTAGTATATTCTTTTCGTCCGTCGGCCCAGACAGTTTCCGGAATCCAGATCACTTCCGATTCGCCGTCTTCATAAGTTACGGCAATATCAAGCGGTGAAATAGCCCGCCCATTTTGTCTAATAGTGATATCGGTCTGGTACCAGTTGATCCCATCCTTGAAAGCCAGCCGCGATTTCACGCCATCGAGCTTGTAATCGATATACCAGTCAGAATCATACCACTGACCGAAAAAATATCGCAGGCTATGGCCCTGAATTTCAGTCGCCAGTTGTTCGATATCCTCAAGATACGGATGTTGGAAACTCCAGCGATTGTATAATTCATGTAAGAACCGCGCGAATTTTTTCTCCCCTAAAACGTATTGAAGATGAAATAAGATGACTGCCGGCTTATCATAAGACGCTATTCTGACAGTCTGCCTTGAATCAAACATATTGGCCGGAATATTAATTTTCTGATCTTCTCCATCGTAAACGGAATTGATATAATTTAAAAACAGATCATCCCGTTCATCGCCGTTTGGCATGAATCTCTTTTTAAATTTACCGGTATAATCATAGTTATTATTGAACCGGCCATATTTATTTTCAATAAACAGGCAGGTCAGAAATGTAGTGAACCCCTCATCGATAAAAGCCTGCTCGGCCTGGTTGGAAGCTATCATGCCATAGAACCAGTTGTGGGCTATTTCATGAGCGATAATATTTTCGAAACCATGATCTTCCGGGTCTGTTCCGTAACGCGCGTTTATGATCGAAAACGTGGGGTATTCTATTCCACCATGGACACCGCCGCTAACGAGCGTGTAATGATCGTATCGATAAGGCCCGACCAGCCGCGAGTAAAATTCAATCGATTCTCTCGCGGTGACGATACTTCGGGTACTCCAGAACGCGGCATTGAATCTCATATAATAGCAATCGATAACAATACCATCGATACAGACGCGATCAACTATGAAATTAGGATCAGCCGAGAACGCAAAATCATGCACATTCTCCGATCTGAATATCCAGGTCCTGGTACCGCTATACGCCGAGTAATCTTTCAAGCCGATGAAAGGTTTTTCAAGCATAGTTTGATTATATATTTCGGCAGGAGGTCCATTAACAGGTTCTGTCGATGAAGTATTTTCGCTTGAATCGCCGCTCTCGATTCTCGTAAGCGTGCCGGTTACCTCAGTACTTAGCTTGCGGTCGACATTACGGTCCGCTTCATAGCGCATGACGATGCGGTCAGATTTATCCTCGGTTTTTATGTGACTTAGAAGATCGACTATTATCGAATCGCCGGCCGGGATCGACAGCTTGGCTCCGTATATATCTTCCTCGTTTAACAGGTTTCCGCAATGAGCCAGAATATATCTGACCGGCGCGGTAATTCTGACATTATAATCGCCAAAATCGCAGTATGGTTCGTTCATCGCCTGGTACTGGCTTAGATGCCAGCCGAACCTGTCG
This sequence comes from uncultured Ignavibacteria bacterium, assembly GCA_964521815.1. Lineage (GTDB taxonomy): Bacteria > Zixibacteria > MSB-5A5 > UBA10806 > 4484-95 > JAAEQD01. The sequence goes on from CAZFSN010000012.1 coordinate 24,506, forward strand.
TACACCGCCGCTTTGGGAAACCACTCAGCCAGATCATAATGGCTACCCTGATGTCCCAGCCTGAAACCCTCGGGCGGAATAAAAGCCGTAAATTCGAAATAAATCGTGATTGAATCGCCGGGAGCCAATTTTTGTTTAAGCGGCAGTTTCAGAATCGTATCATCAATAGTATAATCATCGATTTTAGCCCCATCCACAGAGATTCTATCAAGACTTATCTTTCCCCACAATGCTTGCGGCATTTCCGCCATCCTGTAACTGCCTCGCCGGCGGCTTTCCAGATCGAGATTGGAGCCGGGCTTGAAAGCGTTCAGATAAAGATAGAAATATATCGTGTCCAGAAAATCGGGCGAGTTGTTTTTATAGAAAACATTCTGGGTCCCCTCGATTTTAGCCTCGGCCGGTATCAGCCGGGCGCTGATACTATAGTCTACCTTTTGCTGGAAATATTCGCCGGCGCTGGATATTTGAAAAATACCAAGAAGTAATAACAAAGCTGTCTTTTTCATTTTAAAACCTTGCTTAAAAATTCCGTTGTTCTGGGATGTTTGGCTTCATCGAGCAATTCTTTTGTCGGGCCGGCCTCGATTATCTCACCATTATCCATAAATATGATCCGGTCGGCTACTTCCCGGGCGAATCCGATTTCGTGGGTGACAATCACCATAGTCATCCCCTCTTTGGCCAGCTGCCTCATCACCGCCAACACCTCGCCGATCATCTCCGGATCCAAGGCCGATGTCGGCTCATCGAACAGCATGATTTTAGGATTCATGCACAACGCCCGGGCAATCGCCACCCTTTGCTTCTCACCGCCTGAAAGCTCGCTGGGATATGAATCGACTTTATGCGCCAGGCCTACTTTATTAAGGTACATTAAAGCAGTATTTTTAGCGTTTTCCCTATCAGTACCCTTGACAACCTGCGGCGCCAGAGCCAAATTTTCCATAACCTTGAGATGTATAAAAAGTTCAAATTGCTGAAACACCATACCGACTTTCAGCCTGACTTGATGAGCCTGTTTTTGGTATTTATCGATAATAATATTATCTACAGCAATTGTACCGGAATCAATCGTTTCGAGCGCGTTTATACATCGCAAAAGAGTCGATTTGCCGGAACCCGATGGTCCGATTATCACTACGACATCGCCGGGATTTACCTCAAATGATACGCCGCTAAGAGCCGTGGTTCTGCCGAATTTTTTTACAATATCGGTTACTTTAATAATAGCCATCAGTGATGAATCCCCAGTCCGGGTATGCTATATTTTCTTTCCAGGTATGATGACAGGCGAGTCAGACTCAGAGTTATGGCTAAATAAATAAGGCCAACCACCAGCCAGGTCTGAAAATCGACAAAGTTCTGGGAGTAATATTCGGTGCCGGCGCGAGTCAATTCACGCAAGCCGACAATCGATACCAGCGAACTGTCTTTAAGGCAGGAGATAAAATCATTAACCAGAGGCGGCGCTATCAGGCGTAAGGTTTGAGGAATTATGATATATCGCCAGAGCTGAAACCTGGTCAGTCCCAATGACAGAGCCGCTTCGGTTTGCCCTCGAGGGATAGCCTGAATACCGGCCCGCAAGACCTCGGCTAAATAGGCAGCGTAGCAAATGCTGATTGCGGCTATGCCGGCAAAGAACCGGTCGAGATTGAGGATTTTGCCCAGACCGAAATAGATAAAGAATATCTGCACCAGAAGCGGCACACCGCGCACGACATCGATATAAATCTTGGCGGGAATATTCAACAGCCGCCTTTTGCTCAAACGGGCTACGGCAATTATCAAACCGATTAATAAAGCAAACACAAAACTGAAAAGCGTAATTTTAATAGTCGCCGGAATAGCAGGAATCAGGAACTTCAGGATTTTAAGAAAAAGCTGCAGCTGCCCTATAATAAAGTCCAAACTCATCCCCCCAGCCAGTGATTATTTAGGGAATCGAGTATTCCGGCAGCCCTTGTTTTTTCAAGCGCTTCATTAAGAGCCTTAAGCAATTCAGTATTGGCTTTATCTACAGCGATACCATAATGCTCCGATGACAATAGCGGGCCGACCAGTTTGGCCTTGCCCCGCACTTTTATCGCGCGAAGGCTGGTTGGAGCATCGTTTAACACGGCATCGAGATGGCCATTCTCCATATCTATAAACGCGGCGCCGATATTATCGAAACTGATCACCTCGGCGTTATCAATTGTCCTGGCCATTATTTCGCCGGTTGTGCCCAGTTGAACGCCAATTTTCTTGCCTTTCAAATCCGTTATTGAATTGATAGTCGTATTTTCCAAAGGCACGGCGATAGATTGCCCGGCATCATAGTAAGGCGATGAAAAATTAATCGCTTCCTGACGGTCCGGCGTGATAGTCATAGCCGAAATAATGCAATCATATTTATTGGACCGCAAACCGGGAATAATCCCGCCAAACGGCACGACGATAAATTCAGGTCGTAAATCAAGCTCCTTGCAAATAGCCTTCATCAGGTCGATATCAAAGCCAATCAGCTGCCCGGATTGATTATCATTGTATTCAAACGGCGGATAGGTGGCATCGGTGCCGATTCGCAAGATGCCGGTCTGTTTGATACGCGCATAGTCAGATTTCGTATTGCTGTCGCATCCGGTCAGGACAAACAGAGCCAATAATATCAAAAGAGCATTTCGCATACTGAGCATAGATTTAATGATACCGGCGAGGTATTTAGATGTCAATAGAAAAGGGCCGATATGATTAGGATATACTATAGAAAATAGCCGCCGACATATTTTACCACCACAATTAGAATAGAGATAATCAGGATTAGTTTGATGACTCTGGACGGTATATATCTTTGCAGTCTGGCTCCCAAATATATTCCGGCAAAGCCGCCGATTCCCAGAGACAATCCCAAAAGCCAATCAGGCGAGGCGGCCTGGGTACCCGGCATCAGCTGGGGCATAACCACGGCATAAACGAAAACCCCGGCCACGGAGGTAAAGAATGTGCCGAATAAAGCCGCCCCTGCAACCGTGTAAACCGGCAGACCGAACACCGCCACTAAAAATGGAGAGATAATCGCGCCGCCGCCGATACCATACGCGCCGCCAATTATGCCCACAATAAGAGTCAACATGAATAACCAGAATGTGGAGGCATGATAAATTTCACCGGCGAAACTATAATCTATTGATTTAGCGTTAAAATTAATTACTGAGACTTCGAAATTACCGGTGTTTTGTGATGTTTGCTTCTCTTTCTGTTTCTTTTTCAGCAAATCATTTATCAGCCTGATTACGATATACAGAAGCACCAATCCGACAAACAGCTTGAAATCTTTCGGGCCGGCCAGAAAAGTCACGCGTAAATAAGCGCCGACTATTAGGCCGGGTGTGGTGCCGATAATAATCGTTATCACCAGAGGCCAGACCATCCGCTTTTCCCGGATAAACCGGTAAACGCCGCCGGGTATCGCGATTATATTATAAACCAGATTAGTCGGAGACACGCCGGGAGAGCTGAAACCTAATATGCTGACCTGGAACGGCATCAAAAGAAAAGCGCCCGATAGGCCGCCCATCGAGGTAAAAAACGATATGACAAAGGCCACCAGACCCGGCAGCCACCAATAAGTCTCGACGCCGCTTGCAGGAAAAGTAAACATGTGTGATAATGTAAAGAATCGTGATATGGTTTATCAATAAAAAAGAGCGCCCAAGTAGCGCTCTAATAAGACTAATCTAAGCTGTAGTTAATAATCAATAATAGTCGATATTTATTTCCGAAACGCCGGAATCGATGTTAATTATCGCAGTACATTCGGCTGAATCGAAATTATCGGAACGATACACGCCATGCTCTTTGGTCAGGCCAATCCGCTTGAAATTAGTCGATGACAGAGCTACATCCGAATCGATTTCG
>CAZFSN010000013.1:0-25056 GCA_964521815.1 uncultured Ignavibacteria bacterium
ATCAGTTTTGAAAAAGTAAAACCCGCGAAATTAAAAGGAGAATTGAGTAAGCGAATTAAGAAAGTAATCTGATTATAATCGTTTGTACGTACTTGGTATGCAGGGCGTTTGATAGCTGCCAGGTTATAAAACATTTACTATTTGACGAAATACGGCTTCGACTATTGACAAGTATAAATATTTTTTATAGTATGTCGATAGAAAAAATAGCGCAGCTAAAAATAAGAATTTTTTAAAATAAAAAGAAGAATCTCAAGGAGGTATTCACATGAAAAAGTTTAGCTGGTTGTTTCTGCTGATTGTCCCGATAGCGGCGATAGTTATAATATTCGCCTGCAGTAAGGACTCAACCGAACCGGTAAGCCAGGGGCCGGATATTCCGCCGATTTCGACTTTCATGATGGATTTCAGCACTTTCCCTGATACGGCCGCTACAATTAATGCTACTTTAACCCGCAACAATTGGGCATTAGCGCGCTTAAACGTGTTTGTCTGGAATGTAGTGATACTAGTGCATGCCGCAATTCCCGTAGCCGCTTATGCCGCGTCATTCCAGCACATCCCGGTGCAGCAGGAGGATGGTTCTTGGGTATGGAGTTATGATGTGGTTGTTGGTGATAGCACCTATACAGCCGAACTTCACGCCAGCACTGACAGCGAGGGGTTAAACTGGGAGATGTACTTATCCAATGCCGAAAGTTTTAACGATTTCCTCTGGTATGAAGGCCAGCACAACCTTCTATATACGCACGGCACGTGGACTCTTTATAAAGACCCAAACAATCCGGTCGAATTCGTCGATATCGAATGGCATCGCAGTTTGACAGATTCGACCGCTGATATCAAGTATACTAATGTCGAGGAGGGCGGCGACGGCTATGGTGGATTTATACAGTACGGTATCACCAATGACACTCCTTATGACGCGTTCTATGATATTTATATCGCTGAACAGGAACGGCCAATTGATATAGAGTGGAGCCTAGATTCGTTTATCGGGCGTATCCGTGATGAGTGGACATACGATGACACGCTCTGGCATTGCTGGGATGAGACCCTGGATGATGTCGCCTGTGAAGAGACTGTAGATTAAGTAGCTTCCTGGCAGGCGAGGACGCCCGCCGGACACAATATCAAATTTACCAGTGCTTTCAGTAATTTAATCGATTTAAGTATTGGCGCAAGATATGCGCTTATATCGGCGGGACATCGCCGGGTAAGGGCAGCTGAAAACGTCATTAATTTGTTATGACCGACACCACTATTTAGCCGCATAAAGCGAAAATGACCGGTTGTTTTCGCTCCCAAAATCCAGCGCTTTATAACAAACCGACTATTTGCTTCATAGTTATAAGTTCTGAGAATTGTGATATTGCTTAAAGGCCTGACATATTAATGCAGTTTCAATAATAATACCAGATCGTCTCATACTGCGAAACATCCTCGCCCATATTTTCCAGGCGTTTAAGGTAATCCAGAATCGGTACATCCTCCCCTATATACGATTTCTGGCGCCGAATATTTTTCTCCCATGGGTGAAATTCGTATATACGGGTACCATTCGGTAAAATCGATATCACATCTCGATGCTGCAGCGCTCGCAAATGATTCTTGCCCAGGCCCGGGACATTATAAACCGGTTCATCGGTGCGGGACAAGCCGGGTAAAAGGCGGGCTTCCTCTTTCTGTTCCTGCATAAGCCGGGCTATAGGCACACGGTAATCAACGGTTTCCTCTTTGCCCTTGGTGTTGAAAGTGTAGTAAGGGTCGATACCGATACGTTTCAGAAGTTGCCGTAAAAAGGCCGCTTCAAACCGGCGCGATACGAAGAAGGTATATACATTTTGGTTGTAAACATTGATCAGTCGGGTGCGAAGCCGTTCGACCGCCCCGGCCATCTCCGGCGTGACCTCATAGGGATATTCGACATGGGTCACCACGGAAACATCGAGCTTGAGCGGCTTACGCAATGAGCCGAGGAAATCGGCCACCTCATTGGTAATCCTCATCGGCATTGTGACCGGTGTGCGAGTTCCGATACGAATACGTTCCACTGACGGGATTTGTGCGACCCGACTTAAAATCCAGAACAGTTTCCTGTCACCCATAGTCAGCGGATCTCCACCGGTTACTAAAACATCTTTAATGGCAGGATGGTCTCTTATCCAGGCGATAGCGTCCTTGATTTCTTGCCTTGAAGCCATCGCGCCCCGGTCCATGACTGAATTAATCTCCCAATTGCGCTGGCAATAGACACATACCTGTGGGCAGGCGTTGTATGGCTTCAGTATAGCGATTGCCGGGTAACGTCGAACGACAAGTTTTACAGGGCTGGTATCCCGTTCCAGCATAAAATCCAGCGTTTGGAAATTATTGCTTTTGCCGGCAATTATGGAATCAACATAACTCTGGGGCGGTATTACCTGCGCCCGTATCGGTCTATCATCATTATTGCCGTCGGTATTCATCAGGGATAGATAGTAGGGAGTAATACCGAATGGCAAGCGGGCCCTTTCAACCCGTTCAAGCGATTCTTTTTCATTTTTGGATAACGGAATTAGATCATATAACTGAGTCGGCCATTTTATAACTTTGCGCAGATGCCAGCCCCAGTCATACCAATCAGAATCGATGCCGCCTAATTGCGTCAGCACCTCATGGCGGCGCTTATGACGGTATTCGATGATATCATCATCCAGGCCATGGCGGTATCTTGACATATGATAATCGACATATTCCCAAAGTTTATCGAGCTCATCAGACCTGGCTTCGGCGGCCTGACGCCCCTTTAATTTTCTGGAAATGAAGAAATGTCCCGGCGCGCGGCCCGGCCCTTTGCCCTGAACTCCCATGAAAAGGTGATACATCTCGGCGTAGAAACCGGCATTCAAATCGGGGCGGGAGATTTTACGCGCGATGTCATATAAGGCCTCCACTACGCTGAAACCGGCCAGCTTATCCGACCTTTGCCTGATTATACTGCTTAAGGCTCGGGCGCAATCGCGTACGCGGACGACTTTGTTTTTATATAAATCCGGCTGACCGGAGAAGGAGTCGAACACCGAAGCGCTGATTTGACGGCTTAGTCGCTCCCGCGCCACCTCAACGTTAGCTGCCCCGGCGATATAATCCAGAAATCTATCGGCAGCCTGCTTTAATGAATACAAATTGTAACTTGATAGTTTGCGAATCTTTATCATAACGATTCTCCAGCCATATATTTTAAAAATAAAGAAATACATTAATTGATGCAAACGGTTAAAAAATATTAATTGTAATAGCTTGCGAAAATTAATGTTGTTGGTTATATTTATAAATTATATATAATTTTCTTTATGATTAATCATCTAACTGTTTTATAGAACTATTTTTTAAAGCGAAGCAGCCTTTCCCCAACCTGATATTTTAACGACGATCAGCTGATTCCTGCCGGCCTGATTCTTATTACCATTTGACCCAAATATCATAAAACATTATAATATGTTATGAGCAGTAATGGCAAATTCGGCAATTGGAACCTGTATCTGATAATATTAGCCATCATAATCGGGTTTTTCCTCGGACACTATTATCCGGGCACGGCTATTAAGATCGGTTTTCTGGGAGAGATTTTTTTAAACGCGCTGTTCATGATGGTCGTACCGCTGGTGGTCGCCTCGATGGTGACCGGTATCGCCCGGCTGGGACATATCCGTCAACTGGGCAGTCTCGGCGGCCGAACGATTGTTTATTATATGGCTACTACAAGCATTGCCGTAATAATCGGTATTACACTGGTAAATATTATTCAGCCGGGAAAGGGAGTACCGCACGCGCAGGATTACCATCCAAACGCCGCTTATTCTATCAAAGCCCGCCCTATATCCGGCGGTTCGATACTGGTTCTAACCGATAGCACCGAATTCAGCGGCCACGATTATTCCGGTCGGTTCAGAATTCACCTTTTAGATCAGAATATCAAGGGGATTATCGATCCCTCGGCGGCCACTACCAGCAAAGAAATACCGGTCGAACGATGGCTGGATGCCGGCGGCCAGAAAGTTGAACCGGAAACAACCGGCGTTGGCGTAGAAATAAAGCTTAAGGAAAAGACATTTTCTTTTATCGATGTCATCGTCGGCCTGATACCCAGAAACCTGTTCGAGGCTATGGTCAACAACAATATCTTGCCGCTGATATTTTTCTCCCTGATTTTCGGCGGCATCCTTACTACGCTTGGCGAAAGAGGAAAGAGCGTTATAGGATTATTTGAAGGCCTTAACGAAGCTTTCCTGAAATTTATCAGGCTTTTGATGTATATCGCGCCCTTGGGTATCCTGGGGCTGGTGGCGGCCCGTTTGGGTAAAGCCGAGCTGGCTACCGCCGGAGGATTTATCACCGAAGTTACCCGCATGGGCAAATATTTCATGACAGTCGTGATCGGACTTTTAATTCATACTTTCCTGGTACTTATACCGGCGATTTACTTTTTCGCCCGCCGGAACGCGTGGCAATACTTGTCGAACATCTCGCCCGCGCTTCTAACCGCTTTTTCGACCGCCTCAAGTTCCGCCACCTTACCGATGACAATCGAACGCGTGGAGGAAAGAAACAAAGTCAGCAATCGCACCGCCGGTTTCGTTCTGCCTCTGGGGGCGACTATCAACATGGATGGCACGGCATTATACGAGGCAGTGGCCGCGATCTTTATCGCCCAGGTTTATGGCATACCGCTGCATATCGGCGCGCAGGTGATAATATTTTTAACCGCCACCCTGGCCGCTATCGGCGCGGCCGGTATACCCGAGGCCGGGCTGGTGACTATGGTGATCGTCCTTAACGCGGTCGGCTTACCCACCGAGGGTATCGCCATGATACTGGCTATCGACTGGTTTTTGGATCGCTGCCGCACCACCGTGAATGTTTTAGGCGATGCTGTTGGGGCGGCGATTATTGATAGGTGGGAAGGGTAGTAAATCAGGTAATCAAACCAACCTGACCGGCCAAATCCGGCATATTTGACCGGATGTCCCTTTAAATAGTTGGCCCAATATTGTAAACAAAAAACGGCGCCGCTTGGGACGCCGTTTTTCTCCCTCCTCAAAGGCGGAATTTATTCCACCCTAAACTTGAACCAATCTGACATATAGCGTTCGCCATAGCTGTCCTGGCCAACGACGACAAAATAATATTTTCCCGACTTAACAATACTGCCATCCGCCAGTTCACCGTTCCAGATGACATTTAAAGGCGTCACGCCTTTGCCCTCGATAACCCGCAGAGCGAAATTATCGACTGCCTCATCCTGCCATTTTTTCAATTTGGCGGTAAAGATATATAGTTTCCATGAATTGATTTGAAGAAAACCATTGGGTTTGAGATAGAAAACGACCTTTGGGTTTCTACCGGTCGACAGCTGAGTCGCGTCGAGCGCCAGATTAAGCTTGCCGAATTCCGGGCTTTTCACCTGGCCGGTTTCACGCGGGCCTTCCGGATATACCGCTTCATCCGGTTCGAGCGCCTGTTCGATCATCGCCGGTGTTTCCCAGGTCTGTTCTTTTTTATATTTAGTCAAATCGTAGGTTTCTTCTTTTTGCTCGCCGTAATAATCCGGCACGCCGCCCCAGCCATAACAGAACGATATGAAGTGGTCCGCCGCTAAATCTTCGCTGGATTCATACGGATAACTTCGCACCGAATAATCGATCCTGAAATCGCGGCCATGCAGATTGTAATTCACTGATAGTCCGGCGCTCCAGCGGGCATAATCCTCCTCGGAGCTGTACACCGTTGTTTTGCCGAATGTATAACCGCCGCGTACGCCGAAACTGGTCGTCCCCTGTGTGTTGAACCACCATTCGGTCCCGGCATTTAGAAGCGAGGTATTATTGGTTTCGATTTCCCCGGCCTGTTCAAGCTGCCAGCCGGCCAACAACGACCCGGAGGCGTTTTCCAGCGGCATATGATAAGCGCCTGCGAGACGGAATTTACGCGAAAGATGCTGGGGGAATCCGATTATTTCGGGGGTCAGTTCGCCTTTAAGCAGATTTTCGCCGACCATGGCCAGAGATACTTTCTTGTCCGGCCGCCAGGTTAGCCCCAGATCAAAATCATAAACCGACCGGTCGCCGAAATTAGATTCGAACATATACTTGAAACCGGCGCCGGCGGCTAATTGCTCATTGAGCAGCCGGGCGTAGGAGAGATTGACACTGCTGACAGTTGTCAGCGAGGTCGGATCGGTGAAAGAGCCAAACTGATGCGCGTTTAATACGATATTGCCGAATTTTTCATGATAATAATTAGCGCCCACCAAGCCGCCGTATGGCGATTCATCTCTAACCGACAGCCCATATTGAGTAGGGCGCTGGAATTGGAATTGCGCTTGCCAGCCTTTTATAAATGCCGGACCGGCCGGATTGTAGAAAGCGCCCGTGGGTTCCTCAGCCAAAGCAGAGTATGAAAAACCGATACCTTCGCCGCGGGTTCCGGTCATGTAGTCATTATCGGCATTGACAGCGGTACACAACAAAGTCATAGCCAGCATAGTCATTAAAGCCGACAGCTTGATGTTTTTAATCATTGTTAAGCCTCCAACTTATCTTGGGAAGATTAATTATTATTTCCAGGCTCATACTCCAGGCCGTCTTGTCGACCCCGGAGATATTACCATCATTTTTAATATCGGCTATATCAAGCAACATCTTACTCTGGATAAAATCATTTTTCTGAAAAAAGATGGCGGCCGCTACCCCCCTGGTTTTTTCGGCAATTCCAGATGGGAAATCATCCTTATAACCGGGATTTTGCCATAAAGCTTCCCAGGGATCGCCCAATCTGCCCTCGCCGTGGTTTTGCATATAAACGGTGATCTCAGTAGTTAAATATTTCTCAAAGTGGTATGTATATGTCATTTTAAAACTCTCATTATCCGGGCCAAGCGAATACCCAATTGGATAACCCTGATTGATATAGACATTCCTTGATTTTAACTGGTTATAGGTATAATTGGCGATCCGCGTGTATTCGATTTCAAAGGCGCCCATTTCAATGGGAATATCGAAAATATCAATACCGGCAATAATGCCATATTCGCTCGGTTCTTTATCGGAGGCGCTTTTTTTCTCAATCTGATAATCATCCAGAAGGATTTCAAGATATCCAGCATACCGGTTTTTAAGCCTGACCACGCTTTCAAAACCGAAAAAGGTGTTGTCATCGACATTATTGTTAAGTTGTTCGGCGTGGAACCAGATAAAAGGAATAGCATAGGCCGGTTCAACCTGACGACCTACACCGCCATACACGACCGATTCCATTAACACGATATCCCACCAGGAGTAAGGAGAAATTCTCAGCGCGTGGGCCGAAAAATAACGGTTTTCTGTCAGAGTATCCGGCGAAAACGGCGAAATTTTACCGACCGGCGCAAGGACGCCGATTATGGAATAAAAAGATAACTTTTCAGCCAGATGATATTTTACGGATAATCCATCCAACGGGAAAGCGCCTGATGACAGAAGCAGGTTATCACCGTTTTTTGAAATCCCCCAGGCGTAGCGGGTACGCCCCAAATCTACCGCCAGACGTTTGCCGCGATATGACAGGACCGCTAATTCGGCATAACCGGCGAAATTATCCCATTTCTTTCCAGTGTACAAGGAGTCATCGACCAACGCCCCATCGACTCGATAAGCAGTCTGAACGGTCCATGAACTCGAAGGCCGATAAGTTAATTCCGGTATTAAAGCGATATATGTGTGCTTTGTATCATCGTTATATGAGCCATGGGGGATGAGAGCGGTTCTGAAATCAAGACGACCGGGCTTTGTTTTTTTGTCGTATATTTCTCTCAGGGGCGTGATAAGCCTTTGCAGACAGGCCGAATTACCCATAGCCGGTAAAGAATCCAAAGCGCTATAGTCTAACGGGGCCATGAGTATATTCGCCGATTTCAGGCAGCCGCGCAAATACAGCTCTCTGGCGTATTTGTAAGTGATTTCAGTATCCGGCCTGCCGACCGGAATAATTTCGGCGACAACTAAATTCGTGAATAAAATAAACAGGATTATAATTCTAATGTGGATAAACATCTAATACTACCGCGAGATATGCTCGACTTTATCTTTCTCCCGATTATGGTCAAACCTGGATCGACTGCCTTTGAACCGGGCGATCAGCCCGCTGGCCTGATTATTATTCGCCAGCGTCGAATCATCGAGATGATCGGGATCATCATTGATACCTGATTTAACCGGTCGTTTATTTTCCTGTTCTTTGGCTAATAGATCATGAACCCGGGCTTTTTCGATATCGTAAGATTTATTACTTTCCGCCGTCTGTTTATTCATGCCTTTCAGGATAATGCTTCTCGGCCCTTCACGGTGAGAGGCTAAAATCGTATCAAGAGAAGGAAGCAGGGCGTAATCGTTTAGAAGTAAACCCGCCAGTCCGAGGCAATACCCACAGATCAGCGCTATCCGGCTGTCGATGTAATTGGTAACAAAAAATAATATTGCCGCGAATACCGCATAAGTCAGGCTGAGATTTTTGAAATCATGGTTAAATCGCTGATTTTTGTCATGGATTTCTATGGGTCGCGGATTTTGGAAATATATGAAACCATAGCAGCAAGCCAGCGACAGCGCGAGATAAATAATCTCTTTCAAGCTCCAAAGAGCCGGGATTTCGAACCAGTAGTAAATTTCTTTTTGAAAGAGAAAACCAGCCAAGATCGCCAATATTATTAGCGGAAGGTCTATAAGCAGTTTTACTGTTTCAAGTTTTTGGCGGCCGGCTGAAACTTTATTTCGGACCGGCAAATACCCGGAACGTACCATATTTATTCTTTCCTGATAAGCCAGTCCGGCGATTTCGGTTATTGCATCCAGATCAAAGGGTTTTTTAAGATAACGAAAAACACCGGCTTTGATCGATTCGATGGCATTGTTGATATCGCTTTTACCGGAAATAACCGTCGAGACCGTCAGCGGAGATTTTAAATTGAGCAGTTTCAGAAGCTCCAAACCATTCATATCGGGTAACCCGATATCGATGAAGGCAATCTCAAAATCGTTTTTATCAATTAGCCTGAGCGCCGAATATCCATCCCGCGCGACAGTTACTTTATGGCCGTCCCGTGATAATACCTCGTTGAACATGCGGGAAATTTGTTGGTTATTATCGACTACGAGGACTTCGGCCATGATGCTCCTTACCTGGCGCCTTTTCGGCTTATCACCGCCGGTATGGTCTGGGCTAAAATTTTGGTATCGAGCCATAAGGACCAATTGTCGATATACTTGATATCCAACTCCATCCATTTGCGGAAATTTATATTATTGCGCCCGCCTATTTGCCATAAGCAGGTAATTCCCGGTTTCATTGACAATCTTCGCCTTTGCCAGGGATCATATCGCTTAACTTCGTTCGAAAGCGGCGGCCGGGGTCCGACCAAAGACATATCGCCTTTGACGACATTGAAAAATTGAGGCAGTTCGTCAATCGATGCTTTTCTTAACCAGCGGCCCAGAGGAGTGACCCTGGGATCATTTTTAATTTTAAAAACGGGACCATCCATTTCGTTCCGGTCTGCCAAGCTGCTTTTCAATCTATCGGCTCCGGATATCATCGTGCGAAACTTGTACATGATAAATTTTTTGCCGTTGATACCCAGGCGCTCCTGTTTAAATAAAATCGGCCCTTTTGAGAAAATTTTAATAGCCGCGGCCGTAAAAATTAATATTGGCGCGGTGATAACAAGCGCCCCCAGGGCAGCTATTCTGTCAAAAATGCTTTTAACAATCAAAGCCGTCGATTTTTGCGGGGTCGTATCAAATAGCAAAACCGGGAATTCAAAAAATTCATCGACTTTTTTATTGGCTATGCGCGCCGGAAACAAATCGGTTAACACGACCGCCCGAGTGCCCATTTCCTCGCTAATTGCCACCGCCTGATCGATTTCGTCCAATTCCCGGTTTTCTACCGCGAACACAACCCAATCCACCTGCCGGGTTTTAATTATATCGGGCAAGTCGCTAATCGTTCCGATAGCGGCGATATCGTTGTAACTCCACAAGGGTGGTTTTCCATTTCGGCAAACATCGACAAAGCCGATTATGCGATAACCCCATTGGCTGTTCTGAAAAATTCTATCAGCGAATTTTTTGGCTCTGGCGCCGCTGCCGACAATTAGTACAGTCCGATAATTAAAGCCGCGCCGACGAATATATTCCAAAGCCGCGTGGACCAAAAGCCGCAGGCCGTTAAGGGTCAGAAGCGAGATAACCATGAAGCCGCCGATTAATGATTTGTCCGGTTCCGAAAAATCAGCATAAAATAAAACCACCATAAGGATGCCGGATGCGATCAGCGAGGCTTGTGTCGCCGAACGCACAATACTGAAAAATGATTCAGTTCTGAATGAGTAGCAACTTCTATAATCCCATAACACGACCCCCCAGATTATAAGAATTGCGACCATTATTTTATCGAAATCGGCGAAATCGGCATCGTTGCCGCGGACATAAGAATCAATTATTATCGATAATTGAAAACTCAAAGCAACCATACTTAAATAAGCTATGAAAAGCAGTTTTCTTAAGGTGTTCAAGCGTTCTCTAAGCAATTATCCCCCTCACGATATTTTATTCTGAAATTGATATGCTTTATTAGTTTTCGGCAGAGTTGGAAGCCTACTCATATGCGGTTTTAAAATATTGTCATTTGTGTGACCAGATTGAAACATTAGAAAAAATAATTCGCCATAGAATCGGCGTCTTAAAATATGAATAAATTTGTAAATCGAATTATTAATCAGGTGACAATCAATAAAACAAAGCGGCGATATCCGATTTTATATAATAACCTATGCTTTATAAGCCGTGTGTTTTCAGGGCCGTATTTCGCCCGATCTGCTTTATTGTTTCAATATGAAACGGCTTGAGTCCCAATCCGGTTCTTGGCCGGCCTTGTCTCATCCTGAAAGCGGACGAGACCGGGCCGATTGGCCGATCTCACGGCAATCCGGTTTGTCGAGGGTCTTATTGCCTGTTCGGGGGCACACTGCGCCAGCGCCTCGAGCAACCTAATAGTTTGACGGTTAGTGCCTATCGTTATTCTTACGCAATTGTCAAAACCCCGAAATCCCGCCAGGTCGTTTATATATATATTTTTCTTTGCCAGTGATGCGACCAGGCCATGCGGATCGGCCACCGTTAGTAAAAAGAAATTAGCGGGTGAAATCCTGAAATCATAACTCAAGCTGGATAAGTTATCGAATATCATTCTTTTCGATTCGTTGACCTGACGGACAATACCGGCGGTATAGCTTAAATCCTCCAAAGCTGCTTCCGCCGCTGTCTGGGCCAAAGCACCCGGCTGTTTTTGAAATCCAAGTTTGTTCAAAAATTTAAAATTCCTCGAATCAGTCATCAAATAATGAGTATCAAAACCGGCCAGAGCGAATCCTTTGGAGAACGACCTGATTATAATCAAATTTGAAAATTTAAGGATCAAATCCGCGGCCGTTATCCCGCTGAACTCAAAATATGATTCATCGACAACGATCATTGAATTTTCAGCGTAAGCCAGAAGGAAAATCAATTCCGCCTCGGTCAATGTAGAGCCGGTGATCGCGTTAGGATTAGCCAGGTAAATCAGCCGCGTTTTAGGCGTGATTTCGGTAATTATCTCTTCTATCTTGGGTTCGAACGGATCACTAAAAGCGGCGTCTATGACCTTCGCCCCGAGGCTCGAGGCATAATGAGAAAAAGAAGTATCGGATGGCCAGCTTAACAGCGCGTCCAGGCCCGGCTGAAGATAGGTCCGAATGACTGTTTCGATGACTGCGGCTTGATTGCAATAACAGGCTATGGAATCAAAATTAACGCCGGTATAAAGTGAGAGTTTGCGCCTGAGCCGTCTTGATTGGGTATCGGAATACCAGTTCAAAGGTCCGTTATCTATCGAATATTTGAGCGCTCTTAAAACTTTCGGTGAAGGTGATACCGTCATCTCATTGCGGTCCAGTTTCAGCGCTGTTTCTTTATCAATTGAAAATAGCCCTTCCTGCATATCCTGATCGGGATTGTCAAGATCAAGAATTTGCGGCACAACTCTGACTAAGCGACTTTCCATAAACACCTCATTTGCCATATCAAATTTTTATTATCATATTAGCAGAAATAAAAAACTCCCCCTATGATATTATATCGGCCTGCCAACATTATTTTGTACTTCTTATTACGGGTCATTTAATCCGATCGACTACGAATATTGTCGTTGCCACCGAGCCTACTATTGCGGCGGTAGTGGTTAAGACATTACCCCAATTTGTTTTTCGTTTTATTTTAGATGGGACGATTATGGCATCGCCCAGTTCAGCTTTCAGTTTTTGAGCTTTCCCGCCATAATAGACTTTGCCATTAGGTTTGACCAGCCGCATTCCCGACATATCGCCATCCGGCGTAGCTCCACCGGCCTGAGCTATGTAATATTTGGCTTTCTGATTGCTTCTGAAAGCGATAGTACCGTTAAACGCGACTGCTCCTATTACCTGTATACCTGAAGGATAAGAGGGAATGTGGATATAATCCGAGTCAGCCAGGACAATATCGTTTTGTTCACCCGGGTTTTTGAGTATTTCCGGCAGATCGATAATTATTCGATTCAGCTGCGAGGGATCAAACCTGATTTCTTTATCATATATTATATTGCCGATTGAATCAACCCGGGTTTCTTTGGTGTTTTCGATTATTTGCCCGATATTCCGCTGCCTTACGTTGCCCTCAATTGTACTGCGTATGTATATAGTGCCCTTAGGGAACGCGGTTGGAGTCAAACCTCCCGCCCGATTTATCAGTTCTGATAATTTTTCATCCTTATGCCTGATAGCGTATCGTCCGGGGAATAAAACCTCTCCTTCGATCGTGACCGTTTGAATTGGCCGCCAATCCGGTTTCTGGCGGATAAAAACGCAATCATCCTCTTTCAATTCGAGATCGCTCGCCTCGTCTTCGTTTATCAATATATCTTCCAGATCCAGTTTTAATATACGAGTCGTCTGATCGTCATCCTTACGGGCCAGTTCGCATTCGACCCGGTAAGCTTGCTTGGATAGGTTGCCGGCCAGGAAAATCAGGTCGGAAATCCTCATCGAATTGAATAATTTATATTCGCCGGGATATTTCACGGCCCCGTTAATATTGACATACTTCTCCCGATCCACATGCCGGCAAGAATAGATTACCAGACTGTCTTGCGGTTCAAGAAATAAATCGGCGCTTATATCATTATTTAAGATTTTATCAAGTTCGACAGGGATCAAGGTCTTGGAACCATCGATGTCGGTCCGGTATAAATCGGCCCGTTTGGTGTACGCGTTTTCCTTTAACTGCTCGCCGTTATCAATTAATTTGGAAATGCGCATGCCATCGGTGACGCCGAATTTTCCGGGATGTTTAACATGACCTGTCAAACTGACCTGGTTTTCATGAAAATCGTAAATCGAATAAATCGTAAGCTGATCGCCATCCTGAAGCAAAACATTGTTGGCCTGGATGCCGGCCGAGTCAGCCAGATTCAAGTCCTGTAATATCCGGCTATCATTGGGACCGACTCTATCGAGGCTGACGGTTACCAGGAAAGCTTCGGATGTCGCTCCGCCGGCCAGTTCTACCGCGGTCAAAGCTGTCTCATTACCCGTTAATTCGTATATGGCGGGCCGTTTGACTTCACCGGTTATCGATACCAGCGGGCCGACTACCGGCACGTAGACAACATCCCCGGAAAGCAGTTTTAAATCCTGGCCCTGATCTCCCTTCAGTAGAAGGTCATACAGATCGTACGTGTTTTTTACTTTGGTATTACGGATCAGTTGAATTTTACGCAAGCTGCCGTTATCGGTTATACCGCCGGCGGTATAAAGCGCGTGAAGTATATTAGCCAGCGATGATACCGTATATCCCCCGGGATTTTTCACCTCGCCAAATACATATATACTTATCTGGCGTAATTTTCCATATGTGACTGCTAAATGATAATCAGAATAAATTTCGCTTAATTTATCATCCAGCCTTTTCCGAAATTTGTCCAGTGTCGAACCGGCTACTACCAGTTCACCCACGCGCGGGATAAAAACCTTGCCCTCGCGATCAACTGTCAGATCCAATTCCAAATCGACCCGGCCCCAGACATTGACCATTATATGATCACCGGGGCCAAAGGTGTAGCCTTCCGGGGGAAGGTCGTGGACGCCCGGAATGAAAGCCTCACCGCCGCCCTCAAAAATATCATGGCCAAATAATTCGAGTTTGGCTCTCTCCGGCATTTCCGGATTTAATTCGGCGGTTTTCTCCTTATCTATGTATACTGACCGGGCCGGTTTTTTCGGAACATGTTTATCGTCTTTAATAGCGCCGGTATCAGGATATTGCTGATATATATCCGGCGACTCGAATTTCTCGATCTCAGAATCAGGCGGAGCCAATTGTTGGTTTTTGTATTTTTCTATGATTTGTTGCTGTGCCGGAGTCAACTGGGCGTGAATCTCAACTGCGCCGGCCAGAAAGACGAACATCAAAAAAAATGCTTTATTCATAATTCACCTATTAAAGTCACATGTTTCATATAGTTACCCGCTAATTTAACGGGCAAAGTACATGCCGTTTTATTATAATCGTCATAAAAAAGGTTAACATGATAGTAATCAAGAAGATAAGTCGCGTTTGAACGTTGTCTAAACAGTCAACGACTATCGAAAAACGGAAAAATTAGCCTGCCGGAGATTGAAAAATATTCTCTATAAACGTCGACTTTTTATTATTTAATATTTACTACTGCCTTGTTAATTCCTTACCGGCAACATAATAAAAACCTTTGAATTGCCGGGATCGGCTACTAAGCGAATTTGTTTTGGGGTACAGGCTTCAAATTATCCAGCAATTGACGAACTTTCAAAACCAACTCACCAGGATGAAATGGTTTTTGCAATAAACGGATCATTGGCCCTTGATTTCCGATATCATTATTTGAATAACCCGATATATATAGCAACTTAAATTCCGGCCAAATATTTTTCAATTCCTTCGCGAACTCTGATCCACTCATATTAGGCATGATGACATCAGTAATTACGAGATCAACCGGTTTATCTAATCTCGCGCATACATCCAACGCTTCCTTTCCGGAGCTGGTAGCGATAACCCAATATCCACTTTTTTTCAGGATTTCTGCAGCGATGTTTCTAACAATTTCATCGTCTTCGACAATCAGGATCGTTTCGCTGCCTTTTGGAAGTTCGGCCTTTTTCGAAGCAGTCACGGTCTCATTGCCAGGATTTTCAACCGCGGGCAGATAAATATTGAAAGTTGATCCGGATCCTGGCCGGCTATCGACAGCTATTTGGCCGCCGCTTTGTTTTACAATACCATAGACTGTCGAAAGCCCCAGACCGGTCCCTTTGCCTGATTCTTTGGTAGTAAAAAACGGTTCGAAAATTTTTGTTTTAATTTCGTCCGATATGCCTGATCCCGTGTCGCTTATGGACAGTAAAACATATTTGCCAGATTTAATTTCGGTTCCGGTTTGATATATATCTTCATCAACCTCGATATTTGAAGTTTTTATAGTCAACATCCCACCTGCCTGCATAGCATCTCGAGCGTTGACAGCCATGTTAACAATAACTTGCTCCATCTGGCCCGGGTCTACCATAATTGTCCGGATATCATCACTCATTAAGATGTTAAATTCTATATCCTCGCCGATTATTCGTTTTAACATATTCAACATGTCGTTTATAATCTTGTTTATATTGACAATTTTAGGGTGCATAGCCTGTTTGCGACTGAAAGCCAGAAGTTGAGATGTGAGCTGAGCGGCTCTGTCGGAGGCTTGTTGGACAACTTTAATGTCGCTTAGAAGCGGATCATCCGGTTTTAACCCTGATTCGATGAGTTCGGAATGCCCGATTATAGCCGTAAGCAAATTATTAAAATCATGAGCCACGCCGCCGGCTAATCGGCCGATGCTTTCCATTTTTTTAGCGTGGATTAGTTGCTCTTGCAGCTTTTCGCGTTCCTCCTCGGCCCGCTTGCGTTCTGTAATATCACGATCTACTCCCCTGAATCCTATTATTTTGCCTTTTTGGTCAAAGATTGGAACAGAATTACTTTCCAAATAGCGCCAGCTGCCATCTTTATGCTGCCACCTGATTAAGAGGTTGTTCCAGCCGCGTTTATCAGCTATGCACATTTCAATTGTTTTCCTGGCTAATTGTCTGTCATCTTCATGAATTAAACTGTAACTGTTTTTTACGAACAACTCGGCTGCATGATAACCCAGGATTTTCTCAATCGCGGGATTACAATAGGTGTGTACGCCTTCCAGATCTATAGCCCAAATCCAGTCTTTTGATGTTTCGATTAAGGCACTTATCATTTCCTGACGCTGGCGGAGTTCTTCCTCGGCCCGCTTTCGTTCGGTGATATCCTGATGAGTTCCGGCCATGATCAGAGGTCTTCCATCCTCCGTCCAGGTGACAATTTTGCCCTGGACGAATACCCAGATCCAATCTCCGTTTTTGTGACGCATCCTTACTTTGCATTCATAGTAATCTAATTCACCGTTGAAATGTCTTTTCAATAATTCATCCGACATCTTGAAGTCATCGGGATGAGCGAATTTTTGCCAGGTATCGATAGAAACTGGAGAAATCTCTTCCAGCGCGTAGCCTATAATTTCAGCCCATCGCTCATTGAATATCGACTCGCCGGTCTGGACATTACTTTCCCAGGTGCCGACATTAGTAGCCCTGATTATGTCGTCTAACCTCTGCTTCTCGGCCGCCAGAGCCTCTTCCACCGCCTTGCGCTCGGTGATATCGATTACCAGAGATTGTTTGGAAATTGTCCCATCCGCATGAAATATTGGAGTGTTTGAATTATAATACCATCGGCCATCTTTCTTGCTTTTTGTTTCAAACCTGACAATTTCACCCTGGTGAATCCTTTCATTAATGCACCAGGGGCAAATGTCATCCCGGTTTTGTAGTGCTTCATAACACAGCTGTCCGGTCGGGTCGAACCCCTGTTTATCGATATAATTCTGATTTATGAATTCAATGCGGTAATCTTGTGAATAAGTACAAATCAAACCATCGAACGCCGCGACAATAGCCCGGTATTTTTCTTCGCTATCGCGTAGCGCGCTTTCGGCTTTTTTATTTTCGGTAATGTCATGAAAAGTGCTAATTGTATATGTTTCATCATTAAGTATTATTTTTTCCAACGATATTTCCAGGTCTCGTTTTTCTCCATCTTTGCGAATAACCTTATATTCAAATCTTTTTTTAAATTGTTCATCGTCTTTACCTGTCTGCATTATATTTATAATTAAATCACGAGATTCAGGAGCGACATGGTCCAGAAGTGGTATTTTTTTGAACTCATTTAAATTATCATAACCAAATATTTCCAACAACGCTGGATTAGCGTTTATTACCTGATTTTCTTTTGACATACCGATACCTTCAAGTGAATTCTGGAAGAGGTTGCGATATTTTTCCTCGCTTTGGCGCAATGCTTCTTCGGCCTGCTTTCGCTCGGTGATGTCGACGATAATACCTCTGACACCGGCAAGTTTGCCATCCTTCATGATCGAGTTTGCGTGAAAGAGTATGGGAAAAGTGGAACCGTCTTTTTTAACCGCCTGATATTCAACCGTTCCGGGGTCTTCTCCTTTCAAACGCAAAGCCATGTTGGCTTTAACCCGCTCTCGGTCCTCAGAAGCGATCAGCTCAAGACCGTTCAGCCCCAGTGCAAAATCCTCCTTTGAATATCCGAATAGCTCGAAAGCACGCCGATTGGCGAAGGTCAGGTTAATATTCCGGTCGGTTTCAAATATCGCTTCAGGAAGCATTTCCAACAAATCTTTGAACCGCTTTTCGCTTTCGCGCAACGCTTCTTCGGCTTGCTTGCGTTCGGTGATATCATTCATGGTCGTCAAAAGGTACTTCTCTTTATCGGTTTCGATTTGATCTGTGCTGATCAAGCAAACTCGTAATTCATCATTTTTCGTTCGACTATGAATTTCATAATTTTTTATAAATCCTTTTTCTTGAATCTCTCGAACCATAAATTCGCGTTGCTTGTAATCCTTGAAAATGTTAATTTCTCTCGATGTTTTCCCGATAACTTCTTCTTTTGAATATCCGAAAACCTTGAGGAATTCATTATTTACATCGATAAACCGTCCGTCGTCCACGGTACTGATTATCATGATCACCGATCCGGAATGGAATGCTTTCGAAAATTTATCTTCAGATTTTTGCAGCGCCAATTCTGAATTTTTGCGCTCGGTGATATCCACCGACGAGCCCAGCATACCGATAACTGCGCCATTTTCAGCTTTTAATAGCGACAGAGCCAGAAGCCCGTAGAAATTCTGCCCGGATTTCCTTCGTAGTATAACTTCTACTTCATGTTTGCCTTTTTGCTTGAGAGGTATGATGACTGCTCGTTGAAGGAATTCGTGCTGGTCATCAGGATAGATAAATGATATATGCCTGCCTAAAGCTTCATCGGGCCGGTAGCCGAACATCTTTTCGGCGCCTTTATTCCAGCTGGTCACATTTCCGTGCAGGTCGGTGGAGATTATCGAGTCATAAGCCTGGTCAACCATAAGCGCGTGTTTTCGTAAGGCTTCCTCGGCCTGTTTACGTTTAGTGATATCGCGGCTGAAACCGGTGTAACCCAGCATCTGCCCGGCTTCATCCGTTACCGGCAAACCGTTGGATTCGACTATTACCTCGAGCCCGTTTTTATGAAGGAAAATATGCTCGAAATTAAATACTTTGGCTTTGGATTTTACGAATTCGCTATAAGCTTTACCAACCCGTATTGCTTCTTGAGGCGGCATGAAATCCAGAGCCTTTTTACCCAGCATTTCGCACGGTTCGTAGCCTAAAAGATCTTTTACCCCCGGGCTGACGAAAAGGTAGTTGCCTTCCGGATCCAGCTCCAAAAGAAAATCCGAGGAAAACTCAACCAACGAATGGTATTTTTTCTCATTTACTTGTAATATTTTTTCGGTTTGGATATAATCATTTTTGGCTCGTTCACATTCCGCGATTTTCAACCGCAATTGCGATAATTCGTCTATCAATTCATTTTTAGTTTTAGACTTGTCTTGCATGACTGCCCCGTAAAAGTAATAATAATTTCGCCCCCGTTGTCTAATCCGGGTGTAACTGCGACAGATCCCATATAATTATATTTAATCATCTAATCGTCAAGTGACTAAAAAACATTAGTGGAAAACAATAGCGGGAAATTTTGAGCTATAAATTTTCAGCGGCCGCTACTTTTATTTGAAAATTCCGCGCCTGAATTCGGGAGGAAGGCCAGGTATGAAATGTTTACAGATATTTATCAGACGTAGTTTATACTATATGTTTGCGTCTTTTTAATTGAATTGCGATAAAATCATCGCTATATTTAAGAAATTTTTAAAAAGGAAAAATCAATGAAGCTAATTACAACAATTTTGACAATCGTAATCGCGGCAATCGGTCAGGCTCAGGAAAAACGCTTTATGACTTTCGATGATTTATATAGTTACCCACAAATTGAATCGATATCGCTATCCCCCGACAATAAGCATATTATCTGCGAAGTGAAAAAGTATGATTTGGGCGATGACAGCTATTCGACCAATCTCTGGCTGATCTTAGTCGACGACAACACGACCTCTCAATTTACAAACGGCGGAAGTGATATTTCCCCGGCCTGGTCGCCCGATGGAAACACTATCGCGTTTATATCTGAGAGAAAAAGCGATGAGAATAAAGATGGCGAGCCTCAGATATGGCTGATGTCCTTAAGCGGCGGCGAAGCCCGGCAATTGACTAATATCAGCACCGGCGCGGACACTCCTGTCTGGTCGGGTGATGGCCGAATGATGTTATTTCAATCATCGGTCTATCCCGATTGTCCGGATGATGATTGTAACCGCCAACGAGATCAGGAAAAAGAGACCGCCGCGGTTAAGGCCTTATTGTATGATAACTTATTGTTTCGTCATTATAAATTCTGGGAGGATGGCAAAAGGAATCATATTTTCATTATCGATACCGAAACCGGTGAATATCGCGATTTGACGCCATTCGATAAAGATGCTCCGCCACTGGCTCTGGGCGGCTGGTTGGACTATTGTTTCTCTCCCGATGGCGGCGAAATCGCCTTTGTCATGAATACCGATACCGTGATCGCGATCAGCACCAACAATGATATTTTCAGCCTGAATATTAATACTAACCGGCTGACCAGAATTTCCGAAAGCCGCGGTAATGACAACTCGCCGGATTACTCGCCCGATAGCCGCTTTCTGGCCTACAAATCCATGGCCCGGGCGGGATTCGAATCGGACCAGAATGATTTGATTTTATACAACCGCATGAATAAGACTTACCAAAATTTAACTTCGACATTCGACAGGTCAATAGATGAGTATGTCTGGGGACCTTATTCAAAGTATATCTATTTCACGGCTGTCGACCAGGGCTTAAGCAAAATTTACCAATTGAATATCAAAGCCGGCGAAATTACGGCCCTTGTAAATGATGGTGTCTGTTCGGATATTCATATATCCGGTAACGGCATCTATCTCTATTACTTGAAATCGACACCAGCTCAACCCTACGAGGTTTACGAGTACAATAGCAAAAACCACCGTCAAACCCGGCTGACACATTTCAGTGATAGTTTATTTTCACTGCTTCAGCTTTCGCCGGCGGAAGATTTCCGGTTTACCGGCGCCGGGGGCGATAGTATTCACGGTGTCCTGACCCCGCCCCCCGATTTTAACGCGGCCGAGAAATATCCACTGACCCTTTTAATTCACGGCGGGCCGCAGTGGTGCTGGCTGAAAGATTTCAACTATTACGGCTGGAACACCCAGCTTCTGGCCGCCCAGGGTTATATAGTCGCCCAGATCGATCCTCACGGCAGCCGCGGCTATGGCCAGGCTTTTGTCGATGCCGTCTCCAACGACTGGGGCGGCGCGCCTTATCAGGATTTAATGCTGGGGCTGGATTACCTGATAGCTCAGCATGACTATATCGACACCACAAAATTAGCGGCATTGGGGCGATCTTACGGCGGTTACATGGTAAACTGGATCAATGGCCGGACCGACAGGTTCGCCTGTCTCATCAGTGTGGATGGCGATTTTGACAATATCAGCTCCTATTATTCAACCGAGGAACTCTGGTTTCCCAACCGGGAGTTCGGCGGTGCCCCCTGGGAAGTTAAAGAGAATTACCTGAAATATTCGCCATCGGAGTATGCGCAGAATTTCAAAACCCCCACTCTGGTGATTCACGGCCAACTCGATTATCGGGTCGATGTCAGTCAGGGGCTGATGATGTACACGGCGCTTCGAGCCAGAGACATCCCGGCTCAACTTCTCTATTTCCCCGATGAAGGTCATAATCTAAGAAAACTATGCAATATCAGATATGCCTACGAAGTTCAGTTCGAATGGCTGGCAAGATATTTGAAGTAAAATGACTAACCGGTGCGAGGTTACTCAGATAATTATTATCAGCCTAAATTTTAAGGAGAGATATCCATGTTTGTTTACGGTCCTGTTCCTTCGCGAAGGCTGGGGAAGTCTTTAGGCGTAAGCGTTATTCCTCATAAAACATGCTCATATTCCTGCGTCTATTGTCAACTTGGCAGAACTATACAGCGCCGGATTAACCTGCGAAGCTTCTATCCAAGGGAATCTGTGTTGAAGGAAATCGAGGCAAACCTCGACCGGGGTAATCCCGATTATATAGCGTTCGTGGGAGATGGCGAACCTACTTTATCAAGCGACCTGGGCTGGTATATAGACCAGTGCAAAAATCGCTGGCCGGTTCCAATTGCCGTAATAACGAATGGGTCGTTACTCTATAGCCCCGAAGTACGCGATAACCTGGCCAACGCGGATATGGTTCTACCTTCGCTTGATGCCGCTAATGAAAAAGTATTTCGCATAATAAATCGGCCTCATCGGAACCTGAGATATGATAAAATTGTAGCCGGCCTTAAATTGTTTAGCCGGGATTTCTCCGGCAAAATCCGATTGGAAACTATGCTGGTTCACGACCTTAACGACAGTGAAGAACATTTGCGTGAGCTAAAGAAAATCATTGATGAGGTTAATCCAGATACGGTGGATATTTCAATTCCCATCCGCCCTCCGGCCGAAAAATGGGTGGAGCCGCCGCCTCTTGAAATAATTATAAAAGCCCAACAAATTCTGGGGGGCACGGATTCCATGACTTATGGCGAACAGGGCTCATTCGGTCTGGCAAATTTCAAATCTGTCCAGGAAGCGGTAGAACAGCTTTCATCCCGTCACCCGTTAAGATTGAATCAGGCATTGGAAATCGAACGGTCTTTCGGGCAAACCGGCGAGATCGAAAACCTGATACAAAAAGGGGCGTTACGCAAAGAAGAATTTCAGGGAAACATCTTTATTGTCCCCAATAAAAATGATACCGCAAAAACGGGCATTGATCATCCCTAAGCGCTGGAAGCGTTGAAAAAGCCGTATTATTGTCATTGCGAATCTCCCGTATTACGGGGACGAAGCCGTCAAGGCACGTCCGTGCAATCTGTAAGTCGCTGTGCAATATACATCCAGATTGCTTCACCTCGCTTGGCGCAGGGTTCGTAATGACAAGTAGGGGGGCTTCTTCAACATTCCCGAAAGTTGGGGCATTCTCATAGCCATAATTTACGCCCACCCCCGCAAGTTAATATTCCGGCACATAGGTAATAAGACATTTTTTCGCGGTCGAAAATAAAATCATAATCGGATTATCAATGATTCCGAGCAAAAACCGGGACCTAAAGCTGAAATCACTCCATAGCCGGATCGATTTATTCCGTATTTTTCCAAATATCGGGAAATGACATAAAGGACGGTTACGGATGACATATTCCCATAATCCCTTAATATCTCTCGCGACATTTCAAAGCTATTGCCGCCGATACTTAGCGCCTTTTCATAAGCTTCAACCACCTTGATGCCGCCCGGATGAAATAAATATTGACTGATATCGGTTTGGGCTAACGCATGCAATAACAGAAAAGAATTCAGTTCGTTAGCCGAATTGGCCGCCACAATATCGGGTATCCTCTTATCGAAAACCACCTGCATCCCTTTAGAAACTATATTCCAGCCCATTACCTTTAACGAATCGGGATAAAAAGTCGATTGAGTGGCCAGGATTTCCAGGCCCGTCGAATCAATGTCATCGCCGCAAATTAAGGCCGCCGCGGCGCCATCGGCGAAAAGCGCGCAGGCGACCAAATTGCTCTTGGAGAAATCATCGTGAATAAAAGTCAGTCCGCATAATTCGACCGCGACCACAAGCGCGCGATGCGATGGGTGCCCGACCAAATAATGGTACGCGTGAGACAGCCCGGCGGCCCCGCCGGCGCATCCCAGACCCCAGATCGGCGTCCGTCTGATATCGCGGCGAAGGTTAAGTTTGTTTATAAGCCTCGCGTCAATCGAGGGCGTCGCAAGTCCGGTGGTATTGATATAAATTATATAGTCGATTTCTTTAAAATCAGTCCTGGCGCTTTCCAGCACATTGGCGATCGCTTTAGCCCCCAAATCGGTCGCGACTCGAATATAGATTTCGTTTTTTTCCTCAAGAGAATGTTCTGTCCCGAACCACGAAGGCGGCACTGAAAAGTATCTGGTCTTGATTCCGGCATTATCAAATATTGGCAGAAGCCGTGCAATATCTTTGAAATGCGACCCAAACAGATGTTCCGCGAATTCCTTCGCGTCGCTTTGATCTACCTTAAAATCCGGTATCGCGGTAGCGATTCCTACAATCTTCGCCATGACTTCCCCCTATTAGCCGATCAGATCATGAGCGGCGGCTCTTGATCTACTCAAGGATACAATTTATAAATATGCCTTAATAACTAAACCCAACATAACAATAAACACCCCCGCCGCCAACCCAATCAGTAAATTCCGCCTAAAGAACGGGTGAAAAAACGGATACTTGTAAAACGGCGATTGCAATTGCCGGGCGATATCCTCGCCATCAAGGGACTTGAAAATCAAATCACGGACTTGCTCGACGAATACCTCAACAGAAGCTTTGGCAAATTGGGCATCGGCTTTGGCGGGGGCGCCGAAATAGCCCTGCCACTTTTTATCGGGCGTCAAGACTTTCCTGGAAATGAAATCTTTCAGGTAAGGCGCAAGAGTCCGGTATGACTTGTCCACCAGTTCGGGATTGTTAAGCAGGGTCATCGAGGTCTCCCACCAGCCGGCATGGAAATCATGTTTGAGCAGGCGCTTTTCCTCATCGGAAAATTCGCGGCCCAGCTTGCTCGCGATCTGTTGCCACATCTCGCCGCTTAGGAATTTCACCGCCAGTCCGCCGGATAAGCTGACCATCCGGGCGCGTTCTTTTTTCGATACTTTCCGGCAGGCGGTTTCGATAGCCACGAACTGTTTAGGGGTGCCGTGAGCATTTATCACGAATATGTTGGCAAAACCGTATCGGGCGATAGAGCGGCCAGTGTTATAGATAATATCATAAAGTGTCGCCGGCTTAATATAAAAAGAACCGATATGCTTATACACCTGCGTGCCTAAAGGTAGAAGCGGGAACAGCAGGACATCATATTCGGGTCGCTCATTGATTATGATCTCGGCGGTGTGTTTGGCGAAAAACCCGGCGTTGAAAGCATCCACGCCAACAGGCAGATGCGGGCCATGCTCCTCCAAAGGCGAGATCGCGATGATGACAACTGTCCTGTCGCAGTCTAAAGCTTCGATTTGCGGATACGAGAGCTTTTCGATATTGTATATCCGGCCGGCCATAGTTTCATAAACTACGAATAACTATCGAGGGTGTCAAGTATTCCTGTTCCGGCTGTCAGGTCATGGTTTTCACAGTGCAGTCGGGTGGCCGCACCCGATTGCAAAGACCGAGGTCGGGTCAGGCGACACCGACCTCACGGGGTACGTTCGGCCGGATCGTCCATCAGAGCG
>CAZFSN010000013.1:25156-28198 GCA_964521815.1 uncultured Ignavibacteria bacterium
AGCGCAATCAGCCATGAGGTTATATCCGAATGCTCCAGAAAATATAATATCATGGAACAGGACTTACTGGAGGAATTGGAACATACGCCGGGATTATGGCAAAAACTAAGCCGCGAACACAACCGTCAACTTATTTATATTAAATGCACGCTGATGGAAATAATCAAGCAGGACAATTTAATCTATTTCGGTCGGGCCGGACAGCTTTTTTTAGCCGGGCTCGGCAATGTTCTCAAACTGCGGCTGGAAGCTCCTTTTGAGGACAGGGTTAACGCGGTAATGAGCGGGTTGAAAAAAGATCGCGATCAGGCGGTTGAATATATTAAAAATTACGATGAGCAACGCCATCGCTGGGTGAAATTCCTGTATGATGAGGACTGGCGTAATCCCTCGCTGTACGATTTATCGCTTAATTTGCAGAACATGTCATTGGATACGGTTTGTGATATCGTGAGCACGGCCATAAACAGCAAGGACTTTCAAACATCCGAAAAATCGAAAAAACGCCTGGCCAATTTCTCGCTGGCCTGCGAGGTTAAAGCGGCCATCGCTTCTGATGATAAAATCTGGGATCAGCCGATAACAATCAGCGCCGATGATGGGGTTGTCATGCTTAAGGGCACGGTTAAAAACAAAAACCTTCGGGATTTAATCGTTGATATCGTTTCGCAGGTAAAAGGCGTAGAAAAATGCGAGGTTTTGATCGGCCTATTATCAGATCCACTGGTCAAAGGGAAATATAATCATAGTTAAGGATTGTTTATCACATCAGCTGTTAGCTGATTCAGATTGTTGACAAATTAACTAGACACGTTCAGTCGGGTCGTAGCGAAGCGTGACCCGACTGCTAAGGACATGTCGGGTCACACCCTAACGGGCACGACCCGACATAACATTTAGTCCTATTTTGATTTAAGTCATTTTGCCAACAGCCTCTGTCAGCCATTGGCTGATTTCTGATTGTTCCCGCGTTTATCTTTTATATCCGCCGGGATCGGTACTATCGGCAAATGCACAGTGAATGTAGATCCCTGACCGACCGTGCTCTCAACTACGATATGCCCGCCATGCTTTTCAATAATTCCCTGCGAAACAGAAAGACCCAGACCCGTTCCCCGGCCGACTGGCTTGGTAGTAAAGAATGGATTAAAAATCGATTTCAGTATGTGTTCGGGAATACCCTTGCCGGTGTCCGATACCTGGACCGCCAAGAAACCTATCTTCTTTTCTTTTTTCACGGATATAGTCAAGTTGCCGCCGTTGGGCATAGCATCTATAGCATTAATAAAAAGGTTGAGAAACACCTGTATCAGAAGCTTTCTGTCGCCATAAATCGGCGGCAAATTATTATCAATAGATTCCACTATTTTAACTTTGCTCAGCTTGGTCTGATTCTTGACCAATTGAATCGTTTCATTGATTAAGGTATCTATATGCAGGTATTCGGTTTTGGTTTCGCTTTCACGGGCGAAATCAAGCAGGTTCTTGACTATTTGCTGAGCCCTCTCTCCCTGCGTAACAAGATCGTTTATCATGTCCTCGCATTCATCATCGGAGAGTTCCTTGTAATCGGTTTTCAGCATCTCCGAGGTAATGATGATATTATTCAGCGGGTTGTTGAGTTCATGAGCGATACCCGCCGTAAGGTCGCCGATTGCTCGTAACTTATGCGATTCCAACAGCAGATGCTGGCGTTTTTCGAGTTCATACATCATGTGGTTAAAAGCGATAGCCAGGTGAGAAAATTCGTCTTTATATTTGCGCGTGGGCGTGATTGGAGTGAAATCGCCCTCGGCGAAACGTTGCGTAGCGTCCATCAGACGGTTTAGTCTTTTGATAATATGCCGGGTAACATTCGAAACGATAAAAATCGATAACGCCAATAAAATCACCAGAAGAATAATATGAATACGTTTGGCCATAAGCACCGATGAGGATATAAGCTGGCGTTCTTTTTTGGAAATATCCAGTGAAACCTCCAGCATTTTAGATCCATAATTTCTTAAAGCCTGCGATGTCTCCTTGAATTCCTCGGATTGTTTGTAAGTAGGATCATTTGCTTTCGCGATTAGCTCATCGACGATTTGATTGTATTTGTCCAAATATTCCCGAATGTTATCGATTTCCTGCCGTCCCACCACATGGCCCAGTTCGAGGGAGGCCTGTTCCAACAGCGCGTTGGCATTGGCGATATGTTCTTTGACTTCCGACAAATCGGAATTATATAAGAAATAATTTTTTTCGATACGTCGGGTATGCTGAATTTCATTGGCGATCCTATCGGACAGAGACATATATTGAACCCGATAATTGATCATGGATAGCATGAACATAGCGGTGATAGAGACAGCGGCACTGACCAGAAATAGTATAAAAAACAATAATGTCAATCTGGCTTTTACGGAGAAACGCGGCCTTTCGAGAAGAGATTGCTTTATTTTATCTTCTTCGAGATCGAATTTTGAATAGGAATTAGGAGAAGTTAAGCTGTTTTGTAATATATCGAAGTGCGAGGAATTTTTTAAATTATCATTCGCCATTCTAATTTATTTCTTTTGCGGCTCTATCGACAACCTCTTGCAGATCCTGGGGTTTGAACGGCTTGGAAATGAAATCGAAAGCCCCCTTGGCCTGGGCTTCGCGAGCGATCTCGATGGTGGCATACCCGGTAATCATGATGACCTTTGTATTTCCGCCTTTGTTCATGACATGATTCAAAACATCCATCCCATCGATATTATCCATCCGGATATCCGTGACAACGATATCGAATTCTTTTTCGTCCAGGCGTTTAATCGCAGAACTGCTGTCAACGAAAGTTTCGACATTGTGTTTGGCTTTGCTGAAAAACTGCTGTAATCTTTTACAGACAACAACTTCATCATCGATAATACAAATATCCAGAGATTTTTTAGGCATGGCATCCTCCCAGATAGTATAACGATCATGTCTTCGTTATAATAGTGGCATAGACTCGTTTCTTTTTGATATAAGCTTTAATCACGTTATATAAAATTACGCCCACCCCGGAAAATCCGCTGA
>CAZFSN010000014.1:0-28118 GCA_964521815.1 uncultured Ignavibacteria bacterium
CATATTGACAGCCATTATGTCTAATAGACATGCTTTCTGCCATGGTGGCAGATTATACTGTCTTGCTTTTTGTTCCGCTTAATAATATTGTAGCGGTTTGAGATAAAACGTCTTTTTTAAACAATTTATTTTTGCCGCTGGAACTGTATAACGCCATTTTGCTTCGGGAAACATCATCGCCGATTTTCGATAAGGCTTTCAGTATGGCGACCTTAATATTTTGTTCTTCCTTTTTACTGATACCCAGGCTCATGTATATATTTTCATCTTCATAAAGGTCAATTAAGATATCCCGGGCGTGAGAGCCGTCAATTCTTCCCATGGCGGCAACAACCAGTACCTTGTCTGTACGGGCATCATCGAATAATCGGTGAAGGTATTTCAGCATATCCGGATGATCCGACAGGCCCAGAGCTATCACGGCGGCTTTTCTGATTTCGGGATCGTCATCAACGGCCAGCTTCGATAAGATACTTCCGGTAGCGGGAATGGCCATGATTTCGCAGGATCGAATTATTTCCAACTTCAATCTGGATTGTCTCCAACCGGCCATAATTTCGTAATATGGCAAAGCCTCGGCGTACTTGATTTGCCCGATGACCCTTAAAATATTCCTGGCTTTATACCAATTAACATCACCGTTTACTTCGCCATCGCCGACGATTTTAGCCAGCGCTTTGGTTATCTCTTGGCCGATTGTCCGCCCCATAGAAGTTAAAGCTTTAATCGCTCTGGCTCTGACCGCTTTTTCAATGGCATCGATTTTCTCGATTAGGGCCTGGGCGATTTTGGTTGAAGCCAAAATGGCGATAGCCTGGTAAAGCTCGGTATCTCCCTTGCCGGAGATGACCGCATCGACCATGATATCGTTCATAACCGATGATTCGGCGAAATCTTTCATGTGATCGCCGGCTAATTTGCGGCAATGATCGGATGAACTTCCGGCCAGGGATTTCAAAGTCTGACCGCAGATTTTCAACTCTTCCCAGCGGCTGTTTACGGCTGAGTTTTCGAGGACCCATTTAATCAATTCGATGACTTCCGGCCCGGGATCAGGCGCGTGCGAGAGTTGCAAAATTTCTTTTATAAAGGCACTGCTGATCTCCCAGAACGAACCATCGGATAGGGTCTGCAACGCTTCTATTATCAAACGCAGACCGCGCTGACGGGTATCCAGGTCTTTGGCCTGAAGGCTTTTAAGCAATTGACCGAGCAGATTTTCCAGGGGTTGGCTGTGGCTGTCTGTGGCGAGTTTGAACACTGTCTTGCGTAATAATTGAAAATCAATTTCCCTGGCCTGAGCCCGCCTAAGGTGAGAAACGAATTCCTCGGCATTGCGGACTGCTGAAAGTTTTAAAAGCGCGCCTTTGTTGAACACCGATTCCAGGACGCTTTCGGGCGCCCCGACCGATTTGAAAATGTCATATATCGGCAACAGGATAGAGATATCCTCGCTGCGGCCGGCGAAATCCTGCCAGAGCTGCTGCAGCCCGCTTAAGACATTTTCATTGACCGTTTCATCGAGCCAATTGGCCGAAAAAATCACTTTTTTAAAAATTCCCAGCGCCCTGTCTTCCGTCATAGTAGCTATAACCGAGGCAAAATGATCTTTCAGGAAATGAAAGCGCAGGTTTATCCCGATTTCACTAATAACGTCCTCATCCGATTTGATATTACCCAGGTAATAGGCCGCGATCATCTCGGTATTATTAAGAAGTATTTCATTGATTCTGTTGTTCAAACTAAAATTAGGTTTGCGAACGCCGATTTCGGTATCTTCAAAATTATATAATGTGTGCGAATTGGGTTTATTTAAAATAATCGTATTGATATTTTTGCCGGCCAGATATTTTTCGATATAATCCTTGACCGGATTTTTATCCTCGATAAGTTTGCTGAGTAAATGAAAAAGATCTCCGATCCCCAGATTCCATGTCATCTCCAAAAAATTGATATTGTGCTTGGTCAAATCCATCAGAAAACCATTGACAAAAACATTTTCCTCCAGCAGCAAGCCTTCGGCCACCAGTCGGTTATTGAAAGTCTGGATGATGAAAGAACTTTTATAGGTAAAAATGCCGTTCAGCCGTTCCAGAGGTCTTTTCAACGTTTCATTGGCTATGGGATGGTCTATCGGGTACAGCATGAGTTTCCGCGATGCC
The DNA here is from genome assembly GCA_964521815.1 of uncultured Ignavibacteria bacterium. GTDB lineage: Bacteria > Zixibacteria > MSB-5A5 > UBA10806 > 4484-95 > JAAEQD01. The sequence goes on from CAZFSN010000014.1 coordinate 2,163, forward strand.
GAATACATATCGCGAAGGATATCGAGGCAGGCTAATTTCACATCGAATTCATCCTGCCGAACGTTGGCAGTTAACTTTTTCACTCTTCCCCTTTCAGCGAAAAACAATTCAGAATTTTATCCTGGGCGGCGATAAACAACTTATTATCGAATAAAACCGGCGCGGCCGAAATCATGCCGCCGGCGATAAAGCTCGTAAGCGGTGCGCCATTTTCCTTATCCAGCACGTATACCGTGTAATCGAGCCCGGCGAAAATGACCGATTTCGCATTAATCAGCGCCGTACCGCGAATTGGCGAACTCGTCTTGAATTCCCAGAGCTTTTTCCCGGTCCGCCTGTCGAGCTTGATAAACCGACCATCCCCGGTACCGTAATAGACTCCGATCTCATCCACCGAGGGCGAATAAAAAAGCCGTGTGCTATCCTGATGCTCCCAGAGAAGGTCGCCTGATAGCGCGTCGTAGCAAACAACCCGGCCATCGGCATTGCATATGTACAATTCCGATCCGAAAAAGGCGGGGCTGGCGTTGGTTCGGCCCAAACCGGCGGTACGCCAATACGTTTTACCGTTTTCGATATCTATGCAGTAGATCGTACTATCTCGAGAAGCCAAAAACAGATAACCATTGCCAATTAGCGGCCCGCTGTCCGAGCCTCCCTTAACTGGAATCGACCACAACTTTTCGCCATCGGCCATACGGGCGGCGTTAAGCTTATTTTTACCGTCAAGCCAGAATATTTTATTATTAAAGAACACCGGCGGCAGGCAAACGCGATAAGTCTTGGCGGTCCAGATTAATTCGCCTTCAATATAATTAATTACGATTAATTCCGAATTGTCGCCTTCTTCACATATCGCCATATAAGGCCCGGATAATTCGGGCGTGGTGCCGACATGCCGCCTAAGTTTAATTTCGGCAATTTCTACACCGGTATTAATATCTATGATATGTATTTTTTTATCAGTTCCCGGCTGGAATAAGTAATTTCCCGCCATCGATGGCTGATAGAATAACGGGCGACGGAATTTTATTTTCCACAACGGGCTGAGTTCGGATGATTCATCCGCCTCGGTATAGCCGGTTCTGGAGGCATTGCCTTTATACCCCGGATACATATTCGCTTCATCGGGAAGCAAATTTAATGATGGAGGGCCGCCGCCGCAGCCAAGCAGAATTAAACCCAGCACCCCTCCAATGAAAGCCAGGCTATTTTTCATTTATTTAATAGTTCCACCCAAAGAAAAAGTCAAAATCAAAACCATTATACACAGTATTAAAGTCGGTTTTTCTGGCAAAATCAAAACGTAAAACCGTAATATTTCCTAAAGCCACCCTGACCCCGAAACCGAAACTTCCGGCCAGGTTTCCGGCTTTTTCCTCCCAGGCTTTGCCGGCATCGAAAAATAGCGCGCCCCGTATCGACTGAAAATTCATCGCCCCAAAGGGGAATCCCACATATAGCCGGTCAATCAACGGGAAACGCAGTTCGTTGTTGACTAACAACAAGTTGCGGCCATGGAAGAATCGGCGGGGATAGCCGCGCAAATCCCAGCTTCCGCCCAAATAGTAACGTTGCGGGTCCTGGCCGGAGGACGTAAAATACATGGTCCTGACCGCGAATGCCGATGATTCGGTTAGCCGGAAATATTTACGTAAGTCAATATTCAATTGTGAATTATAATATTTCGTTCGACCCAGGTCATAAGAACCGGCCACGGTCAAATGCAATCTGTAACCATCGATAGGTCCAGATGGCTCCCAGATAGCCGTATCCTTGATATAAGAAAGCTGAAGGGTGCTGACGACAGCATCCGGGTCCTTGTTCAAAACCGTATCTTTGAAATATTTCCTGAGATAGAGCGATGTCTCTATCCTCTCGAAGCGGGAAAAAGGATAACTGGCCAAAGCCAGGCCGCCGTAGGTTTCCTCTGTCAGATAACCATAATAATCATCATTGTATTCGTTATAAAACCTGAAAACACCCAGCCCCCAGTTCAATCGTTTTTTACGGTTAATATAGGTGACCGCGGCATTCATGCTGTTTAAAAAATCGGCTCTGGTGTTGGCGGTATTGTATAACAGAAAATAATACTGATGATTACCCAGGACATCGGTCAGCGCTCCCTGAAGTCCGCCGACTGAGCCGAACACCGCGTCGTATGACATCACCGACTGGGCGATATCGAATGACAGTTTCGTTTTATATTTAACATTACCTTCGATATATTCGCCGCTTAGAACCATCGGCTTCCAGCCGGATGAATCCTGCCAGACAGTCGCCTGATGATAATCGGTACCGGTCAGGGTCGAATCGATGGCCATTGAATAAATATGGTAGCTGTTTTCCTGATACGCGCTGAATACAAAAGCCGAATCATCAGGCGTAAAAACAGGATCGAAAGCGCCCGTGGCGAAATCGGTGAGCTGAGTCAGACGTGTGTTTTCGCCAAAAGGCTCGGTTAACAGGTAAACATTCGATACGCCGTCCTGATCTGATGTGTAGATGATTTTATCGTCGCTTGACGCCCATTCCGGCGCCTGGTTTTCATCATCGCCAAATGTAAGCTGATAAATTTGCCTCGTTTCCATATCAATCGCGAAAATATTGATACCATTGCAGCCGCTTCTGTCGGAACTAAACGCTATATACTTGCCATCCGGCGAAAACGACGGCGTCTCATCATAATAGAAATCATTGGTAATTCGTTGCAATTGTTCCGTTTTGATATCATACACGAATATATCGGTCCGGCCATCCTTGTAGGCGCCGCTAAAGGCGATCTTGTTTTCATCCGGCGACCATGACGGCGAGCTGATGTTTATCATTCCGTCGAATCGTAATTCTCTGACAACCTTATTGGCTTTGGTATCGTAGACATACAAAACATCCGATTCATGGTTTTTCGAGGCAAAAGCCAATTTACCGTCATCGCCAGCATCCATCTTGGAATCTATGAAATGAAGTGATTCGAATTTGGCTGAACGTTGGCCTTTGACAATCCTTTTCATGCCTTGTTCTTCGCCGGTCAATGGCATTAGGGCGATATTGGAATAACCCATCCTGTACGTTTTAAACGCGACCAGGTTTTGTTGGTCGCCGTCATCATCAATATTGGAAAAAACGACAGGCTTGACATTGAAGCGTTTTTTAGTCAGGCGGTTGGCGACGTTTTCGGGCAGGCTCTGGTCTTTAAGAATCGGGTAATATTCTTTCTTCAAGTAATATTCCCATTGCTTACCGATCTCGGCAAGTGATACGCCATAAGTCGCCTTTACCAGAAGCGGGAAAGATGGCTCTTTCCACCAGTTCTCGAAAAGAAGCGTTAATTTGTCATCACCATAGGTCTCCGACATGAATTTAATGATTGATTGGCCGACTTTATACATGAAATAAGTGCCCGAAATCGTGTATAATCTATCAAAAGTTACGATATTACCGGAGATAACCATGTCGCGTATAACCATATCGGCTTCCGGACTCCAGCCTTCCGACCAGTACTCGGCCTGGCCCTCTATCAACCATAGAGGCGGACGCGGCGGATTACGTTTTCGATGCGCGCTGCAGACATAGTTGATTTTATTCATCTGAAACACATGCGTTAATTCATGGCGGATGAGATTAAAGAGATCCTCGTAGGAGCCATGATAATGGACTACCACGCGTTCTTTAAAATATTCAGTGAAACCGGCTACGCCCTCGGGAAGCAAGTATGGGGTGACGTTGGTCTGAGAAAAGTAAGTTGGTGAACTGTATATAATTAGAGGTATTTTTTTATCGATAACATGGTTAAACTTCTCGACATGATAAGTGTAGCTATCCTCGGCCATTTTGGCGGCTACCTGAGCGATTTCTTCCTCTTCCGGATAGAAATAGACATTGAAATGATCGGTCTTTAACACCTGCCAATCAAAATTAGTATATTGAACTTTGTTCTGACCGAAATAGTATTGTCCAAAACTGACGACAGGGATAAAGGCGAAGATCAAAGCTGTTAATATTAATTTTCTCATGCTGTGCCGCCTTCTTCTACCATTTTTTATTAACGTGTTGCCACCAAATATTGTTCCACTTAATAATTACCCGAATATCTGCTTTTTATTCCTTTTTAATGCCATTCCCGATCAAAATAATAGCAAAACTTTGACCGATAATTGAAATGAATCACAGCCATCTTGCTAATTTAATGTTATATAATATGTTATTTCTATCCGGCAAGGCTATTTTGGCTTTTTTTGCGTCTTTCATCCCGGCCGGTTAACTTAACTATTATGATAGATATTTCATATAGTATGTATAATGGTATGCCGATAGCGAGTTGGCTGATAAAATCAGGCGGGGTAATTACCGCGGCCACAATCGCTATTATCACAGCCGCGTAGCGCCTGCCTTTGGCTAAAAATTTTGACGATAATATCCCAATTCGCCCTAAAAAGAAAGAAATTACCGGTAATTGAAAGACGGCTCCGAACGCCAGAAGCAAAGACATAATGAAGCCCAGGTAATCGCTCATCATCAAGGTGGCTTCGGTGCCTTCAGGGGCCTGTTGATAGAAAAAGCTAAGCCCATATGGCAGCATTACGAAATAACAAAAGACCACGCCTATCAAGAAAAACAAAGTCGAAGCGAACACGATAGGGATTACAACTTTAGCCTCGCGTTGATATAAACCGGGTAAAATAAATTTCCAGGCCTGATAGAATACAATCGGCGATGCGGCGGCGGCTCCCCCAACCACCGAAAGCTTAATACGGGTGGTAAAAGCCTCGGTGACTTTAAAATAATGAATCTTTAATTCGGGCGCGACTCTTTTTAGAGGGTACCACAGGCCCTGGAAAAGATAATCGGAGTATATATAAGCAATAATGGCGCACACGACTACGGCGACTATCGATTTGATCAGTCGCCAGCGCAATTCCTCGAGATGATCAAGAAATGGGGCTTCACTCGCGCTCACCAGGAAATCATCAACATCCATAAAAACTACATCTCAAACATATTTGGTAAAAAAGTCGGGTCACTCGGGCTCGATAATCCTGACTTCATCGGACAATAGAGACCCAAAAAAGTTGGCGGCATTGCCCCGGTTGATACCGATTTCCAAATTGCCAAACGAGCCGATATAAGCCAACGGCTGTTTTTCATCGACATCGGCGTAACTTTTACTCAAGCCGTTGATAACATGATTACAAAATATAAATGTCGAACCCGGATTGATCATATCGCCGGGAATATTAGTCACCAGGTTACCGAAAGCGTCGATATCGATAACGGTACCTATAACTTCATTGTTTATTCTTTCGGGTTCGGGATCGGTAATTTTTATCGGATCATCAATTAGCGGGCCGAACTCATCCGGAGATACGCCTAAAGACAGATATGCCCCGGCCGGAGCGAACAGGTCGCGGCCATGAAAAGTCTCGGATTGAGAAGACAGTTTGTATTTATCATTGTCGATGCGATAACATTTATAATCGGGGGAATTAATGATAACCGGGGTTAACACGCCGTTGTCCGGGCCGATGAAATAATACTTGCCATCAGTTATAAGCAAAGCCCGCCGTCTCTGTCCGACTGTCGGATCGACAACGACTATGTGAATAGTGCCTTCGGGATAAAAACAGCAACTGTTATAGAGCGCCCGGGCCGCTTTTCTGATATCGGCCGGGGGGATATCGGAAGCGATTGTGATAATCTCCGCCTCGGGATTAATCGATTTGATGACCCCATAGACGGCGCCCATATAGCCATCGGTAGTAGTGAAATCGGTGATCAAGGTAATAATTCGACCCATGTCAAAACCTCAACAGGTTTAATTTTAATTCAGGATTCATGGCCCGGCTGATCCTTTCGTTAAATACCTGTACAAACACCTCGGCGGTGACCGCTACCTCGCCGCTAAACAGATGCCCGCCGATAAGGCCGTAATCGTTCCGGCCAAGAATACAGTGGGCGTGCACCATCGGTTTGCCGTCAATATACGATATATTTCCCTTTAAGGAAAGCAGTTCGTAAATATTATCGAATTTTTGTCTTTGATACTCCTGTCTGTCGCGGTTAAAATAGCCCAATTCGACATCGGTTAAGGCGCCAATACCCGAAATCACGCCCGATGGTATGCCCTTTTCGGCGATAAAACCGATTATAGCGGCCATCAGCTCCTCGCCCTTATCGATTCGAATCAGGTAGCCGTTTTCGACTTTTTTTGATTGCATATCGCAGTCCCTTCTATGTATAAGCCACGCGATAATACGCGGCCTGCACAAAGTTTATTTACTGAAATCGACTCGCCAAGCCGGTGCTTATGAATTGCTCATATCCCATGTCATGTTTGTTATAATTACAAAGAGAGATTTATTCAATCAGAAAAATAGGCAAAAATAGATTAGCCTGATAATCAATAGATCGGCCCAGAATTAACTATATCGGATTCTTGCTTCTCCCTTTTTGAGGTTAAAGCAGCTGCAATTAGCCTATCTCCACCAGCTCCACGTCGAAAATCAAGGTTTTACCGGCCAATGGATGGTTGGCATCAAGCGTGATTGTCTCGTCCGTCACCTCGGTAATGACCACCGGGATTGGCTGGCCCTCCGGCTGAGGGATTTGCAGTCTCTGTCCGACACTGGTATCTATTTCGCCGGGAATGTCGCTTTTTTTAACCTCAATAACTAATTCTTTGCGCAACGGCCCATAGGCATCATCCGGAGTAATAGTTATAGTTTTCGTTTCGCCGATTGCCATGCCGACAATCCCCTGGTCGAAACCGGGAATCACGCTGCCTGTGCCGAGCGTGAACTCAAGCGGTTCGCGTCCGGTCGAACTATCGAATACCGAACCATCCTCAAGTTTGCCGGTGTAATGGACTTTAACCGTATCTTTGTCTTTAGCCTGACTCATCCGAGCCTCCTCTTTTTGGGGACTTCCACCTTGCCGTCTAAGTTAAGCCAACATTATGCCCGGAATGCGACTTTCGCCGTGCGCTAACCGAAAACATCGGATATCGCCTCAACTTGCCAGGCAAACTGCCTTGCTGATTTTCAGGCACTACGCAATTGCCTGAAGTTATGATTAGATACTAAAAAAGGTGTTTTATTGCAACCCTAATCTGGATTTTTCTCGATATTGAATGTTCTGTCAGGCCGTAGACTGAAAGCCGTGACCTGGCAGGCGCTATGGATAAAAATCTGATCTGACATGAGCCGGCAGGTCACACCCTGTCGGGCACGACCTTCCGAAACAGGAAAGCCGCCGGTTTTTTTTATATCTTCTCCCCTATCAGGATATAGCACATGGGCAGCTTGTTAGCCTTTTCCACATGCTTAAATGATGCCGATAAATCATGGCCGTATTCGGCGAAGCTCTTTATGGTTATACCATTATTAATAATCGCGTTAAATATATCGCTTAGAGGTTGGCTGAAACTGTAAGCCGGTTTGGAATTATATTTAGTACCGCCGACATAATCCATGCCGGTGGTATTAATCCATGGCTCCTTTCTAAAGTAAGAATTACAGACATTGAATGGATATTCCGAATCATATTCCGGTTCATCCATCGCGGCCAGCATATTTAATACCGGATGCATTTCATATATAAACAATTGGCCGGCCGGCTTTAAAATATCTGAAACTATCGTGAAATATCTTTCAAGATCAGGCAACCAGCACAGCGCGCCGATTGAGATATAAACAAGATCGAATTGGTGATTGTATTCCTCGCCAATATCATAAATATTGGTTTGAACGAATTTGCAATTCAGCCCGGAAACTTGCGCGAGCTTTCCGGCTTCCGTTATGGCTTCATCCGAAAGATCAAAGCCGACCGCCGATTGAGCCCCGAGGTTGACCAGCGATAAAGTTTCCCGGCCATTGTTGCAGCATAGCTGAGCGACAGCCTTGCCCTCAAGCCCGATTTTCTTTAAAGCTTCGGTTTCCGTTTTATCCAGAGTGGAATATCCCGGCCGGCTAAATTTTTTCAGAAGGTCATCTTTGCGGGATTTCTGATGAACCAGGATCGCCTCATTCCAGGCTTCGCGATTGGCCTGGATTATTTTATTTATTTTATCATCACTTTTCATCTTATTACCTATTATTCTTTCACCGGCTCCCATTTTTTAAACCAGTTAAAGCCGAACTCTTCCATCACCTCAAGGAAATATTCGTTAAGGGTGGGCATCTCATCGGCGCGGTAGTGAAGGCCAAAATAACGCTGGACCATACTGATATAACCCTGCTGCTTTATTCGCGCGATACACTTATCCGCGAATTCCCGGCCATGTACTTTCAGACAGGTTTGATAGATTTGATCGAGCCGCTCATCGGTGATAGTGATCTTGACATTCGGATATTTATCGTTGTAGGCATCGATAAGTTTCTGATCTTCAGGGTCATGATATTTTTCATCATGGACTATTATTTCAAGGGCTAATTTCTTGCGAACCTTCGGTTTTTCTTTGGGATAGCCGAGGCATAAAAGCACAACCGGCATCACGCCATCGGGCAGTTCGAACATTTCGCGCATCTCGCGGAGAAAATCCGCGACTGTCCCGATATAGACAGAGCCAATGTTTAAAGCATCGGCGGCGGTACAGATATTCTGGGCGGCGATTATCGTGTCCTGAAAACTTATCCAGAAATTGAGGAAAGCGCTGGAACCCGAATATGGGGCGATCTCTAATTTAGCCCAGCGTTCCAGGCGATGCCAGTCTATGCAAAAAAGAAGATTGACCGGAGCTTTAGCCATAAAACTTTGATCGCACATCCTGGCCAGTTTATGTCTGATTGCCAGTTCTTTTATCTTGATTATAGAAAACGGCTGAAGGTTACCGCCGGTGGGGGCGTGAATACCGGCTTCCAGGACCAATCGCAGGACATCATCGGGAATTTCTTTATCGGCGAAATCGCGGCAACTGGCTCGTTTTAACAACAGTCTCATGGTTTCATTCGGATATTCACCTGCGGACTGAATTTTCACCCCGTGGTGAGATGGCATATCGTCTTTAGACATGACAATACTTCCTTATTAGTACTTATTACTACCCTTTTCTCTAAAACCAATTAATCCGATTATTATCATAATCGAGATATCGTTGACAAGTCAAATAATCTGCTGATTTTAATTCAAGTCGTATCCGGTAATTTGTGTTCAGGCAAGTCGTAGCGAAGCGTGACCTGCCGGCCGGCCACGTCAGGCTTCAAGGTCTTGGCGATCACACTCTTCCGGACACGACCTGACGTAACTTGTATAATTAATACTAAGGGATAGCTAAAACTCATACTCCATGCCGATTACCGGCAGAGCGCTCCATTGATAAGTTGTGTCTTGCCTGTTCTCCACCTCATTCCAATAATATGAGGCGACATTTTTCTTGTTGTAAGCGTTCCAGATACTGAAAAATACGATCAGGTTCGAACCGCCAAAATTAAATCGCCTGTCAACCCGCAGGTTCAAAGATTGATAATCCGGATAGCGAACTTTATTGACCCTTGTCTCATCGAAAACGGCCTGGTGAATCGAATCGGAAGCCGCAATATCAAACGGCGTATAGGGCGCCCCGCCGGCGAAAATCCAGCGCAGGCTGTATTCCCACTTATTGTTGGGTTTATATCCGCCTTCGGCGCTGAAAACATATTGGTTGTCAAAGACTCTGTCCCGCCAGGTTCCGTTATAATCCCGATAACGGCTTCTAAAATATGAACCGCTAACTAATCCATATATATCTTTGGCCAGTTTTTTCTGGACAATAAATTCTATGCCGCGCGAATTGGCCTTGCCGCTATCGACTAACTGCTGATGATCGAAAAAGAACCCATAGCGGTAAAATATTTCATCGACAATGAATAGCGAGGGTTGAGTTGGGTCGAGCGGGAAATTATCATATTCTTTATCGTAAATTTCCACTGTCAACCGGGTATTCTCGGTTAGCAGGTGATTGACGCCAATAATATAATGATACGCTACCGGGTCTTTTAAACCGGTATGATCGCCTGATCCGCCGAAAGCTATTAGCGGCAAGTTTTGAAAATAAATACCGGTCGAAACGTTAAGCGATGTTTTCGGGGCAATTTGATATGACATTGATATGCGAGGCGACAGGTGCGAATTTTCATTGATCGAAAAATAGTCGGCGCGTACACCCAATGTGGCCGTGAATCGATTGAAAGGCTTTACTATATAGCTGGCAAAAGCGCCGTATTTCTGACCATTGATTTCATCGACTAAATCGACTCGAGGTATGCTGTCGCCGAAAGGATTCGTGTATTTGGCGAAGAAACTGTTATTGTCGATTCCGAGATGTTTGGCGTCGAAACCGAATTCCAGCCTGTTTGAATTGTCAATCCTATAATGATTGATATTTCTTAGATAATAACTTTGTTCGGTCGATCTGCCGCCGGTAAGCTGAATATCGGTCCTGGTCTCGTTGAAATCGCTTTTATATCTGGTCAGCATGTGCGAAATTGAGGTGTTCGAATAGCCGTTTTTGCCCCACAGGTGACGCCAGTTAACTCCGAAAGCGTTTTCGATAATATCGGTTTTGCCATATATAATATTGCCGTCATCCAGCGATTGATCTTTAGTGAACTCAATAAAATCATCGCCTAAAATCTCAAGCACGGTCAATTTATCGCGGGAGGATAAATCATAAGTGAGCTTACCTTGGTAATCGCCGTAACTGGGAGCTACTCCGGTGCCGATAGCGTCCACGAGCAGGTCCAGATAGCTGCGCCGCAAAGACAGCATCCATGAACCTTTTTTGTTTAAAAACGGCCCTTCCCCAACCACGCCGAAACCGGCGAATGTCATCTCCAATTGAGCATCGATTTCCTCGCGATTGCCTTCGCGAAAAGTCAAATCCATTACCGAGGATAGCCTGTCGCCATAAGCGGCCGAAAAACCGCCGGATGAGAAACTGGCATCCTCGATAAAATCCACGTTCAATAAACCGATTGGCCCGCCCGATGAACCCTGGGTGGGATAATGATTGATATTGGGGATTTCGATATTATCAACATAAAAGGCGTTTTCTGTAGGACTGCCGCCCCTGACAACGAGGCTGTTCATCTGATCGTTAATTTTGGCGATACTGGGCAATGCGCTCAAGATACGGCTGACATCCCCGGCCGAACCGGGCGCGCGGCGAATTTCCTCGGCAGAGTAATTTATGGCGCTGGTCGGTTGATCTTCGACTTTCGAGAAATACCCGGCCGTAACTGTGATATCACCGGTTTTTATAGCCGAAATATTCAAATCGGCGTTGACATAGGTTATTCTTTTCGATCTGACGATGACATCGGTTTTAACCAGCGGTTCATAACCTATTAAATTAATTCTGACAGCGTAATTGCCAACCGGGACATTTTTAATAATATATTTGCCGTCCGAATCGAGTGTCGCCCCTAATTTTGTGCCCACAACTAGTATATTCGCCCCCAATAGCGGCGATTTTGTTTCGGAATCAAACACCTGGCCCTGGATCGAACCGTATTTTGCCTCCAGGGCGCGCGCGCTGATGGATAATAGCAGACATAATAATACAATTTTTACAAACGTAACCGAACAGTGTCTCATTAATCTTGCTCCTTATTCGTAGATTTTTCTTGTAAATCTGTTAAAGTCTGGCCAATCACCGCCCGGCCGACATCTTTAAGTGTCTTTATTATATATTCTTCGCTATCATCTTTAATTATGCCAACACACATCAGCGTGGCCAGTCCATGTGTGAATATCCACATTTTTCTAAGAAGTTCTCCCCTGTTTTCAGATGGCATTGATTCGAAGCGCTTATCTTTGACCAACTCGTTTTGCAGATACTCCAGATACTTGTTAACGACATCTTTAAATTCGCCGCTTTCCAGAAAAAACGCCCGGAACAACTGTTTATGATCTCTGGCAAATGAAGCGAAACCTACGCCCATATTTAAAAATACAATATCGGTATATGGCTTCACGGCATATTCAATCATCAGGTTTTTGCCCTTTTTAGCGACCGCTCGTTTAAGCTTTTCCATCGTTTTAAAATAGCTATAAACGGGGGCCGTCGATGATTTCAGCTTACGGGCGACTTCCCTTGCCGATAATGCTTTCAAACCGCGCTTATCTATAATCGCGAAAGCGGCCCGGACTACCTGTTCTTTTGTGAATCTGGTTTTTGGCGGCATTTGACCTCCAGTGTTTATTTTATAATATTACATGTGTTATATAACGATTGTCATTTTATTAAGTTTCAATTATTTTTTGAAATATTTACATTTTTTCTTTTCAGGGTACTCGTCGGCTTGTTTAAAGCGACCAATAGTGGTTCTAATATGTTGTATTATAATGAGTTATAGATACGCAGTCAAGAAACTGGTAAGCTTAGTATACAGGGATTGTCAGTTGATTAAACCCCGATTTTGCAGTCGCTGTTGTTCCCAATCGACATAATCGATCGGCGGATGGACGATTTCCTCATCGGGTTTTCGGACAAGTTTCGCGACATTTTCCGGACAGCCCGTAACACATAAGCCGCAACCGATACATCTGCCGCCATCGACCACAGATACGCCTTTGACTTCGGAAATGGCATTGACCTGACAGCGATCAATGCAGGTACCGCAATTGGCACACTCATCGGGATCGATAACGGCGTAATAATTGGCATGAGCCACCGAATTTTCTATGCCCGCCTGGGTCACTCCCCGAAGGACTCCGCAGCAGCAGCCGCAACAATTGCATACATAGGTGAGTTCCGCCTGATGATTACCCACGCAATGAACCAGGCTGGCTTGTTCGGCTTCATCGAGTATGGCTAGAGCCTCGTCTTTGGAAATATCGCCCGGCTTTGGGGGCCGTTCATGAAGGGAAAGTATCAGACAATTATGACGGGGAGCATCACAGCCCTTGCCGATAAGTCCCTGTTGAACCCGGCAGATACAATCGCGCACTCTGAAAACCTTTGCCTTATCGATAATGGCTTTGACATCATCATACGGGAGTATCCATTCGGACTTGGCCAGGCTCACCGCCGGCAGAGCACGATGGATGGCCGGATCGTATTTCATGATATCCTTGCCGGCATCCAGCATGTAAAGTTCAAACAGATGCGAAAACTCGTGATCCATCTTCTCCAGGTTGGCTTCATAGATACCAACGATAAACGGCGCCAGTCGGAAATACAGCGCGCCGTCTTCTTTTTTAAACCAGATGAGGCCTTTTTTGGCCAGAGCCAGCAAATTTCCCTGAGTCTGTTTTGAAGACAAGCCTATAGATCCCGCGATTACTTCCACCGGCCGGTATTCACCATTGAGTGCACAGGCTAACGAGGCTTCCTCTTCGGAAAATATTTTCTTAAGCAGCTCGATTTCGATACCTGATTGCGTACGCGGGAAAGAATTAGGAAGATAATCAAGGGCATCGGCAAGTCTTTGGAAAATTTCATCAGGCATAATTATTTTCTCCGGCTGTTTATTAATACCATAATATCATGATTTACCGGTTTAATAGCAAGGGAAAACCGGCATAATAGTAAAGCGCATCCCGGTTAGCAAAAAACCATTGAATATTCAACGATTATTGTTACAATATTTAGGGCTAATATTAGAGATTAATCGAAAAGATTATAAAATAATTGTTTGCGGGTTAACTCGCCTCGACGGCTTCGAATTTTTCCGCTAATTTCGCCTTAAGATCGTTTTCGATATCGATGGCTTTGGAGTGGCTGAAGAAATTTAAATTTTCCAATGACGATATATTTGAAAGCTCCTCAAGCATTAACAGGATTTTCTGCGCGGATTTTTGCATGGATGTTAATGATGAAGGCAAAGATTTTACCAAAGTATTGAGGTCCTTCTTATCATAAAACATTTTTAATATATCGCATTTGCCCTGTACGTTCATGATGGCGTTATTCAGATAATGAGACAGGGTCGCCAGCGATATTTTCAGAGAATCCAGTGTCCCCTCGGTCCGTTCCTCGACCAGCATTTTCCGGGACAGCTCCTGCCTCTCTTTAAACAATGAGGCCAGTTCCAGATATATATTAAACAGCCGCATATTGCTCTGCGTAAGTATCTCGATAGCATCCCCCATATCGAGCTCCATCGCGCCGGCGGATGATACGACTTCACAGGCTAATTTCATATGAATTTCGATTAGAGTTTTTGATTCGACCGACAACGAATCCGACAACATATTCATGGCTATTAGACGTTTCTCGGCGGCATATAAATTATTCATCTCATCGAACGGCACTTGCGCTATTGAATCGGCCAGGCCGACTATTTTGCCTAAGACGCCAAGGTCTCTTATATCGGTTTCATTATAAACATGATGCCTGCTCAAAGGTTCGCGAAGCTTATCGGGCATACTCCACTTTTCCGTTACGAAAGCCGCAACTTCTTGATGATCAAGACCGAATACTTTCTTCTCCGCCTGACAAAGCTCTTCACCTCTTTTGGCGAATTCAATTACCTTTTTATAATCATCCGGAAAATTGCTCTCCAGCAATACCACGCCAATATCGTGAAGCAAACCGGAGACATAAGCCTCTTCCGGCATTTCGTAATTGATATACTCCGCGATTTTACGGGAGGTCACCGCTACTTCCAAAAAGTGAGTCCAGAGATGTTTTTGGTCCAGTTTGCTTTTATCTTTTTTCGCCGCAACCTGGCTAAAAACAGTAATCGACAGGATATAGTATTTTACGGCTTTAAGACCAATAACCAGTATGGCTTGATTAATGGATGTCACATCCCGCGATACGCCATAATATGAAGAATTAGCGACTCGTAATAATCTCTCTGTTAATGATGGGTCTTTTAAAATTATATTTGATAGTTCTTTATTCGATACTTCCTGGTCATTTATAAGGTTAAGGATTTCTCGTAAAATCGTAGGAGGAGTCGAAATTCCTTTAACACCTTCCAGAACTTTTATGGTTTGTTCCTTATTCATAAGTAATCTAATAATCGGTATGCAAAAACATCTCTTTACTTATTAGTATATATATAATATGATTTTCTAATATTAACAGGTTTACGAGAAAATAGGTGTTGATTTATTAAACAGGATGAAAATATCATTTATTGGAAGATGACTAATTCTAACGCTTAGAGGAAACATAAATGAAGAAGATCGATTTATTATATGATATGAATATTGAAAATTTTAATTCCAAAATCAAGCAAATAAAACAAGCCTTATTGCCGGATATTCTGGAAAAGCTGATATCGACAGCTCTTCAACAGGGCGGCGACTTTGCTGAAATCTATGCCGAATATGGCGTGACCAACGCGGTCGAACTCGAGGAAAACAAATTGCGTCTGGCCCAAACAGGCGTTATCCAGGGAGTCGGGATAAGAGTAATCAGCGGGGAAAAAACCGGTTACGCTTACTCGGATTCATTTGAAATCAGCCATCTGGAAAGAGCGGCCAAGACGGCATCATTTATCGCCGAAAACGACTCGAATGGCGTAATCGGGGCGCTTGATACATCCTCTTCCGATGTAATAATCCTCTCCCCGATCGAATCATACCCAACCCAGGTCGAAGTACGGCGGAAGACTGATTTGCTCTGGCGGGCCAATACGGCCGCTTACGCCGCCGATCCGTATATCAAACAGGTAACAACCTCATTCGGCGATTCGATGAAATATTATTCGGTAGCCAATTCTGATGGCTTGCTAACAGACAACCGGGAATCCATGTGCCGCATTAATGTTGGAGTTGTCGCGGAAAAAAACGGCCGACGCCAATCTGGCTATCATGGCGGCGGAGGGCGTGTTGACTTTTCATTTTTCAACTCTTTCACGCCGGAAGCCGTTGCCAAGGAGGCAGTCAGAATGGCTATTATCAAACTTGAAGCGCGGGAAGCCCCGGCGGGCGTACAAGAGGTGGTTCTGGGCAACGGCTGGGCCGGTGTCCTCTTGCATGAGGCCATAGGCCATGGGTTGGAAGCCGATTTCAACCGCAAGAAGACATCACTGTATTCCGGGCGAATCGGGCAGAAAGTTGCCTCCGAACTCGTGACCGTGGTCGATGACGGCACTATTCCCAATCAACGCGGCACTATAAATATCGATGATGAAGGGACCAAAAGCAGCCGCAACGTGCTTATCGAAAACGGTGTATTGAAAGGTTATTTGTGCGATTATCTTAATGGCCGATTGATGAACACTCAATCTACCGGTTCCGGCAGACGTGAATCGTACAAACACTATCCGATGCCCCGGATGACCAACACTTTCATGCTGGCGGGAGATACGGCTCCGGATGATATAATCAAATCGGTCAAAAAAGGATTCTATGCCAAATCGTTCGGCGGCGGCCAGGTTGATATATCTAACGGCCAATTCGTATTCGAGGTCACGGAGGGCTATCTGATTGAGGACGGCAAAATCACGGCTCCGGTCAAGGGCGCCAATCTTATCGGCTTGGGCCCGCAAGTCTTGGAGAGAGTCGTTATGGTCGGCAACGACATGAAACTTGATACCGGCGTAGGGACTTGCGGCAAAAACGGCCAATCGGTTCCGGTCGGCGTTGGTATGCCCACTTGCAAAATTTCGGAGATGATAGTCGGCGGCACGCAGATAGATGGAGCAAGCTTGACAGGAGGAAATATCTAATTCAATGTTTGACTATTCAAATTTAAGCGATGAGATAATAAAACTCGCTATAAAAAAGGGAGCGGATGAGGCTGAAGTCTATATCGAAACAGGCCGTGAATCCGAAGTCGGAACTCGTTTGGGAAAAGTAGAGACTTTGAAAGAAGCATCATCCCAGGGTTTGGGTATCAGAATTTTTAAAAACAAGCGCCTCGGCTTCGCCTATACATCCGATTTTGAAAAAGCTCACCTCGATAACCTGGTTCAATCGGCGATTGAATTATCTGATCAAACCTCGGTTGATGAATTCAATGGCCTGCCAAAAAATTTTGCCGATAATACGGCCGATCTTAATCTGTTCGATCCAAAGCTCGCCGCCATAGAACCATCACGAAAAATCGAAATATGCAAACTTATGGAGAAAAAACTGTTCGCCTATGATAAGCGAATCAACAACTCTGAAGGCGCGTATTTTTACGATGGCGATTCGACCGTTCATATCGCTAATTCCCAGGGTTTGAACCATAGTTTTAAAAGTTCCTATTGCTATCTTTATTGTATGCCCGTAGCTATGCAAGATGGTAAAATGCAATCAAATCACTGGTTCTCGATAAAAAGGCATTTCGCTGATCTCGATAATCCGGAAACCGTAGCCGAAATCGCCGCCGAACGAGTTATCAGGATGCTCGGCGCGGTTACGCCCAAAACAGCCATGGTGCCGGTGGTTTTCGATCCTCTGACGGCGGCTTCTTTTATTAGCGGCATACTGGCGGCTATTGACGGCGACGCGGTATACAAGCGATCGACTTTTCTGGTTGATAAACTGAATCAACAGATAGCCTCATCGGCAATCAGTATCCGCGATGACGGCCGGCTGATCAAAGGGCTGGCCTCCTCCCCTGTCGATGGGGAAGGTTTGCCGACAACTAATAAGGAAATAATCAGTCAAGGCAAACTGGTCACTTATTTATATGATACATATACCGCGAGAAAAGCCAAGGCAAGGCCGACAGCCAACGCGCAAAGGGGCTACTCATCCACGCCGACTATTGGCGGTTTTAATTTCTATCTGCAGGCCGGCGAAAATTCGCCGGCTGAAATTATCGGTTCAATCAAAAACGGGTTCTATGTTACAAGCCTGATGGGTTTCGGCGCAGATATTGTCACCGGTGATTTTTCTCAGGGGGCGGCTGGCTTATGGATCGAAAACGGCAAACTGACCAAACCGGTTGAGGGTCTGACTATCGCCTCGAACATGCTGGAGATGCTGAAAAATATCGAAATGGTCGGCAATGACCTGACTATGATGGGACCGATTTCCGCGCCGACTTTTAAGATATCGGAGATGACCGTGGCCGGCAACTAAGTATAGTTATTACTTATAAAGAGAAATTCATTCAGGTCAGAATTTTATTACTCTGTTCTAAGACCGGGTTGGCTTTTTCCTGATCAATATTCAGCGTTGTTGGTAGTGATATTATAAAGGTAGTCCCTGTATTTTCCCGGCTTTCGACCTCAACGGTCCCCATGTGGGCCGTAATCATCTTGCGTACCAATGCCAGCCCGAGTCCGGTACCGGTTTCCCTGGTGGTGAAAAACGGGATAAATATCCTGGGTAAATCATCCGGCGAAATACCTTTTCCCGTATCTGATATCTTTATTTCCAAGCGGTCGCTATCGTCGCGATGATCGATAATCACGGTCAAAACACCGCCGTTTTCCATTGCCTGGTAGGCGTTATTTATCAGATTACTGAAAGCATTCTTGAGCAGAGTCTGATCGGCATTAATTTGTATGTTATTGGATTTATCCTCAAGGACAGTCTTTGTATTACTACCCGGAAATGTCTCTCCGGCCGTTCTCAGGCAATCCTCAATAATTTGACGAATGAAAACCGGCTCCGGCATCACCGTTAACGGTTTGGCAAAGGTCAAAAAACGCCTCAGCATTTCCTCGGTGGTTTGTGATTCTTTTATGATCATTTCGGCTATGGCATAAGCTCTGTCATCGGTGTGGATCATTTTTTTCATAAGTTTGCCAAAACCCATTATAGCCGCCATAGAGTTGCGAAACTCATGCGCCAACCCGGCCGACATTTCCCCTAACGCGGCCATTTTTTCAGTGAAATCCGAAATCTCCTGAAGTCGTTTGATTTTGGTCAGGTCGGTTAGAAGTACGGCCGCGCCTATCTTTTTCTGCTGATTATCTGAAATCAGCGATGACGACAAGCCTATCCATTGTCTCTCTCCCGTCCGATCCAAAATATCGAACTCGGTCCGCGAATAAGTTATGTCTTTATATAAAGCCTCGCTCAGGATTTTCGATATCTGGTGTTTTTTGCCAAACACCTCATTGAAATGCCTGGCTTGATCAAACTTCTGATCGTAGCCGATTATCTTTTTGGCGGCCGGGTTGAACCTGGTAACTATGCCTTCGGTATTGCAGATTATCACGCCGGAAGAAATTCCGCCGAGAATATATTCATTGTAGCGCGCCAGAGAATCGGCCCTTTTTTCGGAATTGTCATACATCGATTGCAGTATAGCTTCTTTGTCTTTCAATTCGCGAATCACCTGTTGGAACGCTCTAACGGCGTACTCGACATTGTCGGCGTCATCGAGGTTAATATGCGACAGGTTTAATTTGGCGGCCTCTTTTTTGATCTTGCGATAGGGATTCATCACCGACCTGATAAATAAAAAGGCTACGATCAGTCCGGCGATTAGACCGGCAATCCTGAATACCGCGTCAAACAAAGCCAGCCGCTGAAGGTTTTGGCCATCTTTGTTAACGGCGGCTACTGATATATGATAAAGGATATTGCCATTGTTATCGCGAATCGGGGCGGCGGTCACTATGCTTTCATAAATCGAATCGGATTTAACCGAGCTGACCATCATCGCCTGATTACCCAGGCTGTCGATAATCTCGATTTTGTCGACGTCCGCCATATCGGCGATATCATTGAGAAACGTCATATCGGGTAATTGATTGTGATTGGATTTTATATTCAGTCGAATAGATTCGAGGGCTAAATCAAGTTTATTGACAAATCCTTTATACTGCGCGCTTCGGGCTTTGCCCAACGACCAGGCGGACAGGAAATTCAAAGATAGCAAAAAGCAAATCAGGAGAATTAATGATATTTTAATCTCAGTTTCATAACTATCCGAGATATATCCCTTTTTGGAAAGCTTGCTCATTATATAATTATCGGCAGATACGACTGGAGATTAAAACTAATTATAATCCGACGAACTTCAGATAAGCATACAATAAATCGTTGCCCCAGTAGAAAACTATCATGGCGGCCGTCACCAGAAAAGGACCAAACGGGATAGTTCGGGCGGACTCTCTGTTTTTAGCCAGCAACAAGGCCAATCCCCCGATTAATGCTCCTAAAAATGAACCGATTCCCAAGACCATCAATATCCCTTTCCAGCCCAAAAACGCGCCAATCATGGCGGCCAGTTTGATATCGCCGCCGCCCATGCTTTCCTTTTTGAATACCCTGTCGCCTATTTCGGCGATAGCCAGGAATAAGCCTCCCCCCACCAGAATGCCGATCAGAGAGCCGAGCCAATTCAGAGGCATATTGGGCAGAAAACTGGCCGCGAAACCGATTACGATGCCGGACACCGATATTGAATCGGGGATAATTTTATGATCGAAATCAATCAAGAATATTATTAAAAACGCCGCCGATAAATACAGGCCGACTAAAAACAGATACAGATTATCTCGTAAGTAAAACAAGTCATAAAACGCGTACACAAACAGAATGCCGCAGACAAGTTCAACTGATGGATAGCGTCGGCTTATTCTGGCGCCACAATAGCCGCATTTGCCGCCAAGAAGAATAAAACTGATAATTGGGATATTATGCCAGGGCTTTATCGGCGTATCACAGCTGGGGCATTTCGAACCGGGCTTAACGATTGAAAGTTTTTTGGGCAACCTATAAATACAGACATTGGCGAAACTGCCAATACACAAACCTGCTAAAAAGACGAAAACAGCAAAAAAGTATTCCATAGTGACCTGATTTTATAATAAAAAATCTTTTCTGTAAATAAAAAAAGGGACCCGGTCATGGGTCCCTTTGGCTTTACGCCGTACTTTCATTAATCCGCTGAGTCGTCAGTGACGTGAGTCAGTGTGCCATCCTGATTAATTGTCCAGACGTCGTTGACGAGATCATCATCAAGGTTGGCGGTGGCGGTACAAGTGAATGTGTTGGCGGTGGCGGCCATGAGGTAGGAATAACGGGCGCTGGCGCCGACTTCCACACCTATTGGGCTGAAGGTGTTCTGGGCAGCGTTACTGGCAGTGATACCGTTAAGAGTATAAACATCATTTTCCTGACGATAAGCGCGCTGCATAGTGTAGATCTGCTTTAACAATTGTCTGGCTTCAGACATCTTGGCTTTGGTTGTTGAGCGCATGAAACGCGGAATAGCCAGAGCGGCTAAAATACCGATGATGACCACAACGATCATCAACTCGATCAGTGTGAAACCTTTGTTGCTTTTGTGGAACTTGCTTAACATTTTTACCTCGCTGTTTTAAGGGTTTATTGTTTCTTTCTTTATTTATCGTTTAACTTGCTTTATTCTTTAATCTCGTCCTTTTTATATCAGTCTGGGGTCTTAATTAAACAAACACCGTGCCATTCTTAATCAGTTTATGAATAAGTTTTGTATGCTATTATGTTTCATGAGGTTGGGCCGCATTTTTTGTATTTTTTATGGGTTTGATGGATACCCGAATCGCTGGATAATAAATTGCATTTTGCAAAATGCAAATTTCGTCAGGGCATAATTTCCAAGGGCCATATCGATATGGAGAAGACGCATTAATCAATTAGATCATCTATGAAAACAATGGTCAATGCCAAGATATACTTATGTCTAATCTGGATATATTGATTAACCAAGATGGTAGATCTAAAAATAATAATTTTCGCTAATTATAATATTGAGTCATTAATATTATTCACTAAAATACCGGTTTGATCGATGGTCCAGGTGTCAACAATCACGTCATCATCGAGATTAGCCGTAGCAACGCATGAAAACTGGGTGGGGCTGGACATGGTTATCGTATATGTATATCTGGCGCTGGGCATTATTTCAATCGCGATTACCGAATAGGCTAACGGGTTGGCGGCGCTGGCCGTAATACCATTTAGGACATATGTTTCATGTTCAATAAAGTACGCGCGTTCCATCGTATAAATTTGCTTAAGTACTTCCCTGGCCTCGGATTGTTTGGACTTGGTGGCGGCCCGCATATACCGCGGGATGGCTAAAGCCGCCAGCACGGCGATAATAACTACGACTATCATTAATTCTATTAGTGTGAAGCCTTTATTTGATCGTTTCATTTTTGGTATCCTCTATTTCCTTATCGGCAATATTTAAGCCGTCTTCTTTAAAATCACCGCAATTTATCTTAAAAAGTCTTTTTTCTATCGCCAGTTAATTTTCTCATGATATTGAAGAAATGGTCAAAATTTATGCCGGACCGCCAAATAGTTTTATTTTTAATTTTCTTTTCCCAATCAATTGAATTTTATCCGGTTTTCAGATTAAAATTTAATGGTAATTATCCGGTATCTATATATAATCTTATCTGTCAAATAATGATTTCGCTATTTTTATTGATATTATTAGCCGTAGGCCCATGAAATAATATAAGCGCATTCCATTTTGGGCCGGGCTATTGCAGATTGAAACACGCTTGTAAGGAACGGTAAGTAATTCTATTTTAAGGCCGGGCGGCTGACGCTACTATTTTTTCTTCTTGGCTATGCCATATTTATTCATTAGCTCGTATAACGTCGTCCGGCTTAAATCAAGTTCGCGGGCGACTTTGGATATATTCCATTGATTGTTCCCAACTCTTTGTTCAATAAATTTCTTCTCATAGATATTTCTGAAACCGGTTAATGTTAAATCAGCGGTGGGGGCCTCTTTAACTTCATCAATATTAATATCATCGGGAGTAATTTCTGTTTGCTGAGCTACGATCACGCCCCTTTTAATCCGGTTTTCCAGTTCGCGAATATTGCCGGGCCAATTATAGTTATCTATCGCCCGAATAGTCTCTTCGGCCAGCGACAGTTTCGTTTTGGCATATTGGCGCATGAATTTATCGAGGAAATATTTCGTCAGCAGTTTGATATCACTGCCGCGGTCGCGTAAGGGCGGCAGCGAGATATTTATAACGGACAGGCGGTAAAACAGATCATCCCGAAACTTCTTTTGGGCCATCGCCTCCTGCAAATCCTTGTTGGTGGCCGCGACCACCCTGACATCGAGCTCGATTGGGGTCTTGCCTCCGATTCTCTCGATTGAATGATCCTGCAAAAAGCGAAGCATTTTCACTTGCAATTCCATAGGCAATTCGCCTATCTCATCGAGGAAGATAGTCCCGCTATTAGCGGTTTCAAGGCGGCCGATTTTTCTTTGATAGGCGCCTGTAAATGAACCCTTTTCATGCCCGAATAATTCGGATTCGAGAAGCGTCGAGGGAATCGCGCCGCAATTGATCGGTACGAACGGCTTATCGACTCGCAGGCTTTTGGCGTGAATCGCCCGGGCCACCAGTTCTTTGCCCGTGCCCGATTCGCCCGTTATGAGCACCGTTATATCCACCGGCGCGACTGAATCGATAGTTCGAAATACCTCTAGCATGGCCGGGTGATTGCCGATGATATTCTGGTAACCGTCCGTTTTAATCATGCGATCGGCCAGGCGGCGATTTTCTCTTTCGAGGAACTGCATGCCCAGAGCCCGCGTGATTATGAATTTTATTTCGCTTATATTAATCGGTTTTTGATAAAAATCATAAGCACCCAGACGAACCGCCTCCAGGGCTTTAGTTTTATCATCCAGACCGGTAATCATGATTACCTTGACGGTCGAATCCCATTTAACGATTTCGCCGAGAATATCTATTCCATCTGGATCTCCCGCGAATGGCGACAGCGAAATATCGAGCGTGACCAGATCGGGCCGGAACTCTTTCAGCTTTTGCTGAGTCGATACGGAGTCGCCGGCGGTCTCCACCTGATAATCGTCCTCTAAAGCCCATTTGAGCTGATTACGGATGCCCTCATCGTCATCGACAATGAGTATTTTAGCTTTTTCGATCAACATGGCAGTTTCAATGTAAATGTGGCACCTTTGCCCGGTCCGGCGCCGGCAATCAAATCGCCGCCGGTTTCCCTGACCATCTCCCGACACTGGTACAAGCCGATACCCAGACCTTTGGCCTTTGTCGTTTGAAAAGGACGGAATAATTTATGTTTTATAAACAATTCATCCATACCGATCCCGGAATCGCTGATTGATATTTCGAGGATATTATTGGCTGATTTTTGTCGAACTGTAATGGTTCCGCCTTGCGGCATAGCCTCTGCCGCGTTTATAAGCAGGTTGGAAAAAACCGTCTCAAGTACCGCCGAATCGGATTTGACCATCGTTGGTTCGGCGGCCTCGACATTTAATTCAATATTCGGCTTATTCGCTATCCCGCTTTTTTCAAGCGCGTTATAAAACACTTTAATCGGATCGACCGGTTGGATTGTCAGTTGATCTTTGCTTGGCGGAGATTTCAGCTTTTCGATAATTTGCTGCATTCGGCTTACCGCCTGTTCAGTCGTTTTTAAAGATTCTTTTTGAAACATCGGGTCCGACATTTTGCGTGGAGCATTCTGCAGCATCAGAGATAACATGCTTATGGCGTTTTTCAAATCATGCACGACAAATGAAGCGGTCTTGTGAAAAGATGACAGTTTTTCGGATTCCAGAAGTTTTTCAAGCGATTGCAGATGAAGAATAGTGACCGCCGCCTGATGGCATACCGCCGACAACATTATCAAGTCCTCGGCGTTATATTCAGTCGAATTGCCTTTGGGACCGAGAAACGCGAGGCCGGCTATTTTTTTTGAAGCTACCATCGGCGCTATAATTTCATATTCTCCGGATAGAATTAGCAGTTGAGACTTACCCGTGGTTTCGATCTCTGATGTTTTAGCCGGTTTAGTTTTTAAAAAAGCCCAATTTACCACCGGATCATTGGCCTTGAGCTGGTTCGGTTTATTTTCGGATGAGTACAGGCAATTTATGAATTTATCGTCAACTTCATATATCGCCAGTTTCAACGGTTCAAAAAGATGCCCGAGCCTGTCGATCAGGCTTTCGACGAGACTATCGATAGAATCACAGGCGGCGAAATCATCGCTTATCGCCTGCCATTCGGCTTTGTAATCGAATCGGCCGGCATACACGCGCGATTGCATGGCGCTGGAAAGCCGGCCGCGGATCGAATCCGAAAGCAGAAAAAAAATAAAAATGCCGACTACCAAAAAAGCGCCAAGAACAGATAGAAATACATCGGTTCGGCCGCCGGCTTTATCTATTATTACGGCGACGATACCCGTAAATACCAAAAATATGCCTAAAAATAATATTATCGCGGAGGACAAAAACGCCTGGCGGTCAACCACAACATTTGATGAATAGGCATCCTGGCCTATCAGCAGAAAATACAATCGGCCGAAGACAATCAGCATCAATGGCATGAAATAGCCAATGAAAGACACTGATATCTGGCCGAGAAAAAATATCCTGATAACGGCAGCCAGAAAAACCAAGTCGAGAGTTAAAAGCATGAACAGTTGCTTCTTTACTTTTCCGGCGGCGGCTCGCCAGGCGCTTTCAAAATATAAGAGCGATATGATAATCAGTACCCCCAATGCCGCCGTAGTCACTCTCGAAATAAATCCTTTCAACACTAAATAATAACCTGATTGCGTGATTACGGATTCATATAGCAAATGCTGAGAAAAAAATACGAGCACGACGGCAATTATTAAACCGGCCATTTTGCTGTTCGTGCTTACGCCCGGTAAAATTGATTTGTTTTCGGAACGCCCATAATGCCTCGATGTTAAAAGAACGAAAAAGGGAATAGTCGTTCCCATCAAGGGTAATAGCGTATCGGCCAAATTGAACATCAAGCCCTTAATGCCATCGCCGCCGGGGAAAGTTAAAATCAAAAGGCCGGCGGAACAACATGATATCGCGTAACTTGCCATTAAAAACGTAAAACCGACCGAAACTTTTTTAAGACCAACCTTGACTATAAATTGGGCGGCACAAGCGAAAGCGATTACACCCGTGATTATCAAACCCAATCCCCAGATCATAGCTAATTACTCCGTCTTACTAAGATAGAAATAGGTTATGCCCGAGAGAAGAACAAAACTGGTAAATACTGTCAAAATGATATCCAGCCCTAATAGATAAATCATCACTGAATAGCTGAATTTGCTGATTATGATGTGGACTTTGGAAAAAATAAAGTA
>CAZFSN010000015.1:0-28093 GCA_964521815.1 uncultured Ignavibacteria bacterium
AAAGCCGGATTAAAAACACGAAGTGAATCGGCTTATAAAAAAGAGCTGGTATCGCGGCATGTATTTCGTTCGGTTCTACTCATTGGTTTGAATATTTTTATTATGTTTTTGTTTATGATTGCCCAGCGCAAGCTGGCAATGGCATTCGATTTTTTCCCCGAAATCGTTTCAGACCTTTTGCCTCTTGGGCTTATATTTATAATGCCGTTGTTTTTTGATTTTTCGGTGTTTATATATGATTTCAGTCATCTGTTTTTATTTACGCTCGGTTTATATTTTCTATATAGACGGAATTGGCTTTGGTATATTGTAATTTTCGCTCTGGGTATTTTAAATAAGGAAATGATGGTGATGCTGGTACTGATCTTCATTTTTAATTATTTTTCGGAAATATCGAAACCGGTTTTTTATAAGCTATTAGCGGCGCAGATAGTCATCTTTCTGGTCATTAAGTCAATCTTGTATCTGGCTTTTTTAGATAATCCTGGAGGATTGGCGGAATGGCATCTCGGCCGCAATATCCAATATCTGTCAGATATTTCGAATTACTTTATATTTAAGCCGATCGGTAAAGGTATATTGATGCCATCCGCTATCAATTTACCCTTGCCGAAAGGGTTAAATTTGCCAATGCTGACCGTGTTAATATTTACGATTGTATATAAGTGGCGAACAAAACCTCTCTTTTTAAGAAAAGCCTGTTTGTATTTCGTGGTATCGTTTATATTGATATTCTTTTTAGGTTATATAGATGAGTTCCGTTCCAATTATGACGCGTTGCCTATTATTTACCTTTTAAGTATGATGGGAATATATAAACTGTACCAAAGATTAATTGGCAATAAAGCCGGGAGGGAATATGCCGGTTAAAACATTTACTTTTACTGTCGAATCCAAAGGCTATTGCCATCTTGAGGATATCACGGGCCGGGTCGCCGGCTGTCTGGATAAATCCGGCTTGCGTGATGGTATCTGTTGCGTGGCGGTGGCCGGTTCGACCGCGGGAATCAGTACGATCGAATATGAGCCGGGACTTCTAAAAGATATTCCGGAGTTTTTCGAAAAGTACGTGCCATCCAACAAGCCCTATTATCACGATGAAACCTGGCATGATGGCAATGGTTTTTCGCATATGAGGTCGTTTTTGCTGAAAACATCTCATACCGTGCCATTTTCGGATAATCAACTTATGCTTGGAACCTGGCAACAAATCGTTTTAGCCGATTTCGATAATAAGCGGCGGACACGCAAGGTAATCGTGCAGTTGGTAGGGGAATAAACTGATAAAAAAGTGCTGTAATCATATATATATCAGCACGTTAATAATAATACTTAAAGTGTTGCATTAAATTGAGGAAGGCAAATATGTCAATTGAGGATAAGCTGAATTTTAAAACCCTTGAGTGGAAAAAAAACTATCTCAGGCTGATAGATCAAACCTTGTTGCCGCGCAAATTGGATTACCATAATTGTTATGGAACTGGTGATTTTGTTGGCGCAATTAAAAAGCTGATTGTCCGAGGCGCACCGGCAATAGGCTGTGCGGCCGCTTATGGTATCGCGCTGGCTGCTAAAAAGGGGCAAGATTTAAATAAGGCCGCGAATAAATTAAAAGGCGCCCGGCCGACAGCGGTAAATCTGACCTGGGCGGTTGACAGGATGATGAAGTTGGTCGGCGAAGTTAATAACGACCCGGAAGCACTGGAACGGGAAGCTATCGCTATTCATGAGGAAGATGCTGACATGTGCCGCAGAATTGGCAAAAACGGCGATAAATTAATCAAGGATGGTTATCGTATTCTCACTCATTGCAATGCCGGCGCGTTGGCTACCGGCGGGATAGGCACGGCTTTAGCTGTCATATATACGGCGAAGTTCAATGGTAAAGATATATCGGTTTGGGTGGATGAGACCAGGCCGATTCTTCAAGGGGCCAGATTGACCGCCTGGGAGCTGGGCCGGGCCGGGGTACCTCATACGCTTATCTGCGACAACATGGCCGCCTCTTTGATCGGCAATGGCTGTGTCGATTGCGTAATCACCGGCGCCGACCGGATTGCCGCTAATTATGATGTGGCCAATAAAATCGGGACTTATAATCTGGCCGTGTTGTGCCATTATCATAAA
The DNA here is from genome assembly GCA_964521815.1 of uncultured Ignavibacteria bacterium. Classification (GTDB taxonomy): domain Bacteria; phylum Zixibacteria; class MSB-5A5; order UBA10806; family 4484-95; genus JAAEQD01. The sequence continues at coordinate 2,128 of CAZFSN010000015.1, forward strand.
ATACCGTTTTATGTAGCCGCGCCATCATCGACGTTTGATTTTGGATGTTCCGACGGCAAGTCTATCATAATCGAAAATCGAGCCGGCAAGGAGATCACATCGATAAACGGCCAACCTATTGCGCCAAAAGGTGTTAATGTGTTTAATCCAGCTTTTGATGTGACTCCGCGCGAATTGATTTCGGCTATTATCACCGAAAAGGACTTGATAAAACCTCAATAATCTATAGGTGAAGTCAGATGCTTTGTTTTATAGATCGGGATTCGAAATTTATTGAATATTTACAAAAAATGATTCCTGCCGATACCTAAAAAGTTGATAAAACACTTGACAATATAGAAATGGCTTTTAAATTAAGTAGTTTGTAGCAAATAGGTATATCCTGTTTGCCGGGTTTGGAAATAGTATTTTAATAATAAGGAGTTTTAATGAATACCTTTGTACCCCGTCCTTCGGAACATGATCGCAAGTGGTACATTGTCGATGCCGACGGCAAGGTTCTGGGACGTTTGGCGTCGGAAATCGCCAAGAGGATCAGGGGCAAGGACAATCCACTGTTCACTCCCTTTTTAGATCTGGGAGCTTCAGTGGTGGTAGTAAATGCCGAGAAAGTAAGACTCACCGGTAAAAAATCGAAACTGAAAACTTATCATTGGCATACCGGCTATCCGCGGGGCTTAAGATCGGTAGGTTTCGAGAAATTAATCGCCACTCACCCGACCAGAGTTATTGAAAGAGCGGTCAAGGGTATGCTTCCCAAAAACCGCCTGGGCAACAAGCTCAATAAAAGGCTGTTTATCTATACCGGCGATAAACACCCACATCTGGCACAAAAGCCGGTGCCGCTTGAGATTAAGTAAAACGGAGGAAATTTGGCTGAAGAATATTTTTTGGCAAAAGGTACGCGCAAAACAGCAATAGCTCAGGTTCGGGTTAAACCGGGTACGGGCAAAACCGAAGTTAACGGCCGCGAGATGTTAAAGTATCTGTGCCGTCAAAACCTGGTTACACATGCTATGGCTCCGGTGGAAGAGGCCAAGCTTGTGGGTAAAGTCGATATTGTCGCCAAGGTTAGCGGCGGCGGCTTATCCGGCCAGGCCGGAGCATTGCGCCTGGGTTTGACCAGGGCTTTGATTAAATATGACGCTCAGCTCAGGGCGGGTTTGAAAAAGCAGGGCTTTTTGACCCGTGACGCGCGTATGGTAGAACGTAAAAAATACGGGCAGGCTAAGGCACGTAAGCGGTTCCAATTCTCTAAACGGTAAAATTGAATAAATAACGCACACCGGCGGACTGATGGCGGGGTCCCCTTAGGGGGCCGCCTGGGGATGATGTCGGTGGAGGACTAAAACCAAACCAACCATAGGAGTAAATTTAATGTCACAAGTCGATATCAAAGACCTGCTTGAAGCAGGCGTGCATTTCGGGCATCAGACCAGGCGTTGGAATCCGAAGATGAAGAAATTCATATTCACCGCTCGCAACGGTATTTATATCATCGATCTTAAGAAAACCTTGATGTCGATACAGAGAGCCTGCGCTATGCTTAGCCAGGTCGTGTCTGCCGGCGAGAAAGTCCTGTTTGTCGGGACGAAGAAGCAAGCCAAAGTCGTTATCAAAGACGAAGCTAAAAGATGCAATCAATATTTCATTATCGAGCGCTGGCTCGGCGGCACCATGACAAATTTCCAGACGATTAAAGGGAACATTAAACGTCTGAAAAACTTGGAAAAGATGAAAGAGGACGGGCATTATCAGAATATTACCAAGAAAGAGACTTTAAAACTCGAAAAGGAAAAAGCCCGTCTGGAGAAATTTCTAAGCGGTATTAAAGAAATGTATAAATTACCCGGAGCCTTAATTGTCGTAGATGCCAAGAAAGAGAAAATAGCGGTAGCGGAAGCGAACAAACTTAATATACCGGTGGTTGCTATAATCGATACCAATACCGATCCCGATCCAATTGATTACCCGATTGCCGCCAATGATGATGCTATCAAATCTATCAGCGTGATAATAAAGGCTTTGACAAATACTATTTTGGAGGCTAAAGCCGGTCTCGATCAGGAAGCGGCCGAAGAGCAGTTAATAGATTCGGAGACCGCGGATAAAACCATCAGCGACAACACCGATGATGCAGAGGAAGAGGTGAAAGCATGATGGAAATCACCGCCGCGATGGTAAAGGAACTCCGTGAAAAAACCGGCGTCGGCATGATGGACTGTAAAAAGGCTTTGACCGAGGCCGATGGTGATATGGAGAAAGCTATAATTAATTTGCGCGAACAGGGTCTGGCCAAGGCGGCTAAGAGAGCCGGTCGCGCGGCCAAAGAGGGTATAATTACCTCGTACATTCACCCCGGCGACAAGCTTGGCGTTTTGGTGGAAATCAATTGTGAAACTGATTTTGTCGCCCGTACCGATGATTTCAAGGCTCTTTGCAAAGATGTTGCCATGCAGATAGCCGCCGCCAGTCCTCTGGTCGTCAACCGGGAGGATATTTCTCAGGATCAGATTAAAGCGGAAAGGGAAATCTATAAAACCCAGGCTTTAAATGAAGGCAAACCGGAAAAAATAGTCGATAAAATCGTTGACGGCAAAATCGAAAAATATTATAGCGAGGTCGTGCTTCTCGAGCAGGCATTTATCAAGGATACGGATAAAACAGTCAAAGATATTCTTATGGAAACAATAGCCAAACTTGGGGAAAACATTAATATAAAGCGCTTTGTCAGGTTCTATCTCGGAGAGTAGCATGCCTGACGGCGACCGAAATAATCCCGAAGCATCGGCCAAACCGCGCCTTAAATACAAGCGCGTACTGCTGAAACTATCCGGCGAGGTTTTGATGGGCAACCGCGAAGCCGGGCTGGATGACACGATGATAAATGAGGTTTGCCGGCAAGTGGCCGATATCAAAAAACTGGGGGTTGAAGTCGGCCTGGTTGTCGGGGGCGGGAATATTTTTCGCGGCCTGACCGCCGCCGCGGCCGGCATGGATAGGGTGGCCGCCGATTTCATGGGTATGCTGGCGACGGTCATTAACGCTCTTGCCCTGCAGGACTATCTTGAACATCTGGGCCATTTCACCAGAGTAATGTCGGCTATCGAGATGCCCAAGGTTTGCGAACCGTTTATCCGCCGCCGGGCGATACGCCATCTGGAAAAAGGCCGCATAGTTATTTTCGCCGGCGGTACGGGCAACCCGTATTTTACCACCGATACCGCCGCGGCTTTACGAGCCGCCGAGATCAACGCGGAAGTACTGATAAAAGGAACCAAAGTCGATGGCGTCTACGACTCCGATCCGGCGATAAATCCCAAAGCGGTTTTATATGAAAAGTTGGCTTATTCGGAAGTACTCGGCAAAAACCTCAGGGTGATGGACGCGTCCGCGGCCTCTCTTTGCCGTGATAACAAGATTCCTATAGTCGTCTTTAATTTATACCAAAAAAATAACTTGAAAAATATAGTTCTTGGCAAAAAAGTAGGTACTATAGTAAGTTGAGGTTTGGTTATGTTGAAGCAAATTTACAAGGATACCGAAGACAGGATGCTGAAAGCTGTCGAAGCGATTAACCGGGAGATGACCGGAGTCAGGACCGGCAAGGCCTCGCCTAAAATGCTCGATGGAATCAAAGTCGAATATTACGGCACGCTTACGGCCTTAAATCAAGTGGCCTCGATAGGCACACCCGATCCCAAGACGCTGGTTATTCAACCCTGGGAAAAGACCGTCATCCCGGAAATAATCAAAGCCATCCAGAAATCCGATTTGGGTATGAATCCTATCCCGGACGGAAACGTCGTTCGCCTGCCTATCCCGCCGCTAAATGAGGAACGCCGGCAGGAGATGGGAAAACTGGTCAGGAAATTGGGTGAGGACGGCAAAGTTGCTGTCAGAAATATCCGGCGCGATGTTCTGGATAAACTGAAAAAAGCCGAAAAGGATTCCGAAATCACCGAAGATGAATTGAAGGTCGCTCAGAAACAAATCCAGGATTATACCGATAAACATATCGATAAAATTTCGGAAATAATCAAGCATAAAGAGCAAGAGGTTATGGAAATTTAAACGATGACCTCGCTTGAAAAATTAAAAGCGCGGATATTAGCCAAAGGCAATTTGCCCGGTCATGTTGCTATCATAATGGATGGCAATGGCCGCTGGGCCAGACATCGAGGATTACCCCGGACTATCGGCCATGAACATGGAGTCAAGGCGGTGAAAAAAGTAGTTAGGGCCGCCGGCGAAATAAATCTGCCATTTCTGACGTTATATACATTTTCGACCGAAAACTGGAACAGGCCCAAAAGCGAAGTATCGGCGATAATGAAACTTCTTTATAAAACCACTCGCCGCGAATTGAACGAACTTCTGGAAAATAATGTCCGTTTGATTACCACCGGCGATATTGAAGCCTTAACACCCAGCCGACGCGATATACTCAAGGATGCCATGGCGCGAACGGCCGGTAATACCGGTCTTACTTTGAATCTCGCGCTTAATTATTCCGGCCGGTTCGAAATATTAAGGGCTGTACGAAATATCGCTCAAGATATCGACAGGCATAAAATCTCGGCCGGTGATATCGATGAAAAAGTGTTCACCGGCTATCTTCAAACCAATGGCTTGCCCGACCCCGATCTTCTAATCAGAACATCCGGCGAAAGACGTATTTCGAATTTTCTGCTCTGGCAGATGGCCTATACTGAAATTTATGTTACCGATGTTTTATGGCCCGATTTCGATGAGGAGGATTTTTATCAGGCGATTATCGATTTTCAGGGCCGAGAGAGACGTTTCGGCAAAATTAAAATCCCGGAAGGCTCCACGGGAAGCTGATTTTGAGTAAGAATCTTGCTTTAAGATTAGCCGTAGCCGTATTAGGAATTCCAGCTTTAATCGCTATATGTTATCTCGGAGGATATTACCTTCTGACTTTCGGTATCCTTCTGGCCGGTTTGGGCGGACTGGAAATCGCCTTGATGTTTAAAAAACAAGTTTTACGATCTAATATTTTTTTTTCAATTTTATTGCCGGTTGCTTTAGTACTCGCGGCATATTTTGCGTATTCGATCATTAATGCCCTGGTACTATCTCTTTTTCTTTTAATAACTATTACGATTATAGATTTTTCCCGGACAGCCAACCTTGACCTGTCGCGCTTATCGACTGAACTTTGCGACCGGTTTTTGCCGCTGTTTTATCTGGGGCTTCTGGCATCTTTTGTTATTAAACTTGGTCGTATGCCTGAAATCGGCGGCAGGCTTTTAATATTCGCGTTCATGATCGTCTGGGCTGCCGATACCGCCGCGTACTTTGGCGGCAAGACTATCGGCAAACACAAGCTTTCGCCGGTTATTTCACCGAACAAAACCTGGGAAGGTTTCTATTTTGGATTTCTGGGCGCGATCCTGGCGGCGATAATAGCGAAAAACCTGTTTTTAGATATAAGTTGGTTAAAAATAATCGTGATGGCGATAGTTGCCTGTTTCTTTGGTCAAATCGGCGATTTATTCGAATCGGCGATTAAACGTTATTGCCAGGTCAAGGATTCATCGGTATTACTACCCGGGCATGGCGGAGTTCTGGACAGATTCGATTCATTTTTATTCGCCGCGCCGACGATTTATTTTATCGCGATTTATTGGCCGTAGACTTAGCGAAGTTTTATTATGTCAAAAGATACTATATTGGATCATTTGTTCATTCTTCGCCCGATGCTTCACTTGCCGGTCTGGACAATCGCCATTTTAGGGTACTATAGTCATCATCCGGCCGAATCAAGCTGGTTTAAGGTTCCAGTTTTAATGCTGGTTGGATCAGGTTTATTCGGGGCGGTGTTTTTAATTAATCAGATATATGATATCGAATCAGATCGCATAAATGATAAATTGCATTTCCTGCCGAAAGATTATGTTAAAGTCTGGGCTGCCTGGGTGATGATTGTCCTATTAAATGCCGTTTCGCTGATAATAGCATTTTGTGTTTCCTTTGAGGTTGCCCTGGCATCGCTGATTATTATCATTTTAGGCGTTCTTTATTCAGTTCCTCCGATTGCTCTGAAAAACCGGGCCTGGCCGGCAGTTCTGGCGAATGGATTAGGCCACGGCACGCTGGTTTTTATTATCGGTTTTTGCGCCGCCGATGGTTCATTTGCCGCTGGTTTGATCAAATCGATACCATATTTTATGGCGGTAGCGGCGGTTTATATCGGCACTACTTTGCCGGATATTGAAGGGGATAAGAGAACGGGTAAATATACTATAGGCGTCCGGTTCGGCGAAAACAAGACTCAAATAATTATTCTGATTTGCTATTTAATCGCCCTGTTAACCGGATTCATAGTAAAAGATACTCCGTTTCTGATCGCTTCCCTGGCCGTTTCTCCATTTTATTTCTGGTCGGCCTATACAAAGTCTGTTAAAGCTTGTGTGCTGGCGGTGAAAATGTCGATTATCTCATTGACTCTGGCCGCTTCATATTTTTTCCCTCCATATCTTGTGTTCTTGATTTTGCTGATTTTTGCCACCAGAGCCTATTATCGTTATCGCTTTGATATGGATTATCCATCGATAAAATAATTTAGCGAACTTGCCGATGAGTTTTATATGAGACTTAAAATCGTTACCCTGGTTTCAATCATGTTACTGGTCGGATGCGGACCGGCGCCCCAGTATAGAATTGCTAAACAAAAATTCTCGGGAGGGCAGCAACTGAGATTAGTCGAGACGGCTAAGGGTTTTATCGGTATTCCCTATAGATATGGCGGAAAAAGCGCGAAAGGCATGGATTGTTCGGGGCTTATCGGCCGGATTTACACTGAGGCTCTGGGCATGAAACTGCCCCGGACCACTCGCGGTTTGTTCAATAGCAGCTTTCAAATAAAATCAGCAGAGGCCCAACCCGGCGATCTGGTTTTCTTCAGGACCGACGGCCCGCGGATCGACCATGTCGGGATGATGATTAACCGCTATGAATTCATTCACGCTTCGAGTTCCGCGGGCGTGGTAATATCCGATTTTAAAGATGATTATTACCGGAAACGATTTTCCGGCGTGCGCCGATTAAAATGATTATTCAATATCAGGTGATTTAAATTCGATAAGCCAGAGATCGCCGCAGGGGGCGATTTTGTTTGCGTACAATTCACCTGATCTGATAAAAACCAGGTAACGGCTATCAGGTGAAAATTGCGCTGAAAAATCGTTTCTGGTTGAATCGGCCTTACTTTTGGGGACCACATAATACAAGCCGGTTTGATTATCCAATATTACGACGGATAAATATTCGTTGCCATAAACAAACGCCAGGTATCTGCCATCGGCGGACAAATCCTTCAGATAGGCGGTTTGTGAACCAAAAGTCAGTTGAACCAGCGAATCATTCGCTTGCTTGTATATTACTCTGATTCCCCGGTCGCCCCCGCGTTCGGTGGTAAAATAAAGGTTGTTTTGAAAACGATAGCCATATACCGTATTCTCCGCGTTAATTTTGGGCAGTGAATCGGGTTCCAAAATAGGTGTTTGATAAACCGGCGGCTGGCTTTCGCGTAAAAAGAGTTGGCCCGATTTATAATCGATAGCGAATATGCCGTTTAAATAACCTCCTTCGGCGCTGTCCGATAATGGTAGCAGGCGCACGAAATATATTCTATCGCCGGCCGGGCTGAATTGGGGCGTAGTATCCATACCCAGATCGGTAAGCCTCCTTACGGTAGCGATTTCATTGATATCTCTAAACTGCAGGGCGAATCTGTCTATATCGGGTTTGACTTTTTCGGTATTTTCCGGGGGCTTAGAACAGGAACATATAATAACGGCAACAACCGCTGACACTACCTCAGAAAAGTATTTCATGGCTTAATATTAAATACTCATGATACTCCAAGTCAATCTATAAATATTACATATCAAGCTTTTAAGGACTTTTCCCGAAAATCTGGTACAATTTCGTAGAACATTAATAGACTCATAGGATTAACTTTTTTTGAATCTGGAAAACATAATTTCTGAAAAAATGGAGAATCTCCGCCGCTGTTTCGGTCCTTGCAGCCAGTTTCGCAGGGTCGTAGCCCGTAGGGCGTGACCCGGCGGCATAAGCGGGTTAATCAGTGTCGGGTCACGGGCTTCGCCCTACGACCCGACACAAACTGGAATCTATAAATGCGCAGCCTAAGCCTTTTCGCTTGACTAATGTTTTTCATTCGACTATAAAATCTATCCAATATAATATCGTGAATGATTGATTTCCTGATTATTCCAAGATGCTTAAGGAAAACGGAAATCTTGTTCATTATCCTGGAGGTTAATTTGAAAAGAGTAATAGTTTTCGCGGTCGTTTTTGCTGTGCTTTTATGCGTTTTAATAGCTTATTTAGTCCTATCCCGGCGAATCGATACGAGCAAGATCACTCTGTCGGGGATCGTCGAAGCCGATCAGTACGATCTTTCTTTTAGAATTCCCGGCAAGATAAGCGATATATATTTCGATGAGGGCGATCATGTCGATTCCGGCATAGTTGTCGCCGAGCTTGATAAAAACGAATTAGAGGCTGTTGTCGATCAGGCCGAAAAAAGCTACGAAGCGGCCAAAGCCGGAATCGTCCAGCTTGAGGTCAGTCTGGAGACAATTAGCCGCAACCTCGGTAAAATTGGATCGCTTATACCATCGGGAGCGGCCACGCAATCACAGTATGATGATTTATTCGATCAAAAACGTCAGGTTGAAGCGCAGCTTAATTATTCGCGGAAAAGCATGGAAGCGCTGAAGGCTTCCGTTGAATTGGCCAGGATCAGATTGGGTTATTCCAGGCTGCCAAGCTCCATCAATGGTACGGTTCTGGCCCGCATGTATGAACCCGGCGAGGTAATCAATGCCGGTTCACCGATTCTGACCTTAGCCAATCTGGAAAAAGTCAAAACTATCGTCTACCTCCCCGAAATTAATTTGGGGATGGTGAAGTTAGGTCAGGAAGTGGGAATTCTGGTCGATTCACATCCGGGTCAGAGCTTTTCGGGAAAAATAGAGCATATTTCCGACAAGGCCGAATTCACCCCCAAGAATATCCAAACCAGGGCCGAGAGGATTAAGCAGGTTTTCGAAATCAAAGTAACGTCCGACAGCCACGGCGGCATTTTAAAACCAGGTTTGCCGTGTGATGTCATCGTCCATTTTAACAAATAATTTTGGTAATTTGAATTCTTAATATTTTATGCCTATTGTTGAAGTCAAAAATCTGCATAAGTCTTTTGGCGATGTAGTCGCGCTGAATGGAGTTGATCTTGAGGTCGAAAGCGGCGAAGCGTTTTGTCTGCTTGGTCCCGATGGCGCCGGCAAAACGACACTTCTGAGAATATTGGCCGGCGTGATGAGCATCGATTCAGGCGAAGTAAAAATCCTCGATCAGGATGCCGCCAAACACCCGGACGCGGCCAAACAATCTATCGGTTATCTGTCGCAGCGATTCTCGTTATATCCCGATTTAACCGTTGCCGAGAATATAGATTTCTACAGCCGCTTGTTTAAGATCAGTCGCAAAGACGGTCGGCAAAGAAAAGAAAGACTTCTGGAATTCTCCCGTCTGGGACCCTATGTCGACCGAAGAACCATGCACTTATCCGGCGGAATGAAACAGAAATTGGCCTTATCCTGCGCTTTAATACATACGCCTAAGCTATTGATTTTAGATGAACCCACTACCGGTGTCGATCCAATTTCAAGACGCGAATTCTGGAAAATCCTGTACGATTTCCTGGCCGATGGTTTGTCTATTCTTTTTGCCACGCCCTATATGGATGAAGCCGAACGAGCCAGCCGGGTGGCGCTATTGTATAATGGCAAAATAATTAGCTGCGATACTCCCGAAAACCTCAAACAGCGGTTTAAGTATCATCTGGCCGAATTAATTACCGATGATAACCGTCACTCGAGGCAGCTGCTTCAAGCTAAATATGGCAAGAATAATGTAGTCTTTTTCGGAGACAAGCTTCATTTGAAATTAAGCGATTATCAAATCGAGAGCCTTCAAATTCAGCAAATCTTGCGTGATAATCAGATAAATATCATCTCATTGGAACGAATAGCCCCCGGTATGGAGGATGTTTTTGTCGACGCCATCTCCTGAAATCTCGGTAGAGGTCGCCAATCTGACCAGAAAGTTCGGCGATTTTGTCGCTGTCGATGATATATCATTTCAGGTTAAAAAGGGAGAAGTATTCGGTTTTCTCGGCCCTAATGGAGCGGGCAAATCAACTACGATCAGAATGCTTTGCGGCATTATCGCGCCGACCGGCGGTTCCGGAAAAGTCAGCGGATACACGCTGGGTGTAGATAATCTGAAAATCAAATCAGTCATCGGCTATATGTCGCAAAAATTTTCGCTATATGACGATTTGACCGCGTTGGAAAACCTTGATTTCTTTTCCGGCATTTATCCGGTTCCCCGAAACCAGCGGCAAAACCGAATCGCGGAAGCGCTCGAGATATCGCGATTAGGCTCCCGTAAGGATGATATAACCTCGACTTTGCCGGGTGGTCTTAAACAGAGGCTGGCCCTGGTCTGTTCGCTTTTACACAAGCCGGAGGTGCTGTTTCTGGATGAGCCCACCGCCGGAGTCGATCCCCTGTCGCGGCGGGAATTCTGGGAGCTGATATACAAGCTGTCGGAATCTGGAGTCACGGTTTTCGTCACTACCCATTACATGGATGAAGCGGAGCATTGCGACCGGATAGCTTTGATAAACGCCGGCAAACTGATTACTGTAGGCTCCCCAAAACAACTAAAATCAAGCGGCCGCAAGATACTGGAAATCGAATGCGCCCACTGGCAGGAAGCCTTTGAAATCTTGCGCAAAAACGAAGGCTCAATCGGAGAGTCATCATTATTCGGCACTAAAATACATATTCAGCCTAAACCATCAACTGAGGCTGAAATCGCCAGGCTGTTAAGTTCGACTCGATGCGCGTTAATTTCCAAACGGGAAGTCATGCCCTCGCTGGAGGATGTTTTCGTCTCGTTTTTGAGTCAGGAGACGGGATGAGGTTTTTCGCGATATTTATTAAAGAAGCAATCCTCATTACACGGGATAAGCGCGCCTTGTTTCTGACAATCATATTTCCGGTTTTTATGCTTCTCTTATACAGCTACGGCGTTACTTTTGATATTAAAAATGTACCGACCGCCATCCTGGATTATAACGGGACCGCCGTTTCGCGCGAATTAATTCAAAAATTGAATTCTACCGGTTATATTAATGTTAAATATAATGTCACTAATTACGAGGAAATCTATGAACTATTGATTACAAGCAAAATAATTCTCGCTTTTATTATACCTCCCGATTTCGAAGAAAAAACCAGTATTGGCCAAAAAACTCAAATCCAGGTAATTGCCAATGGTTCGGATGCCAACACCGCCAATGTTGCCCTGGGCTACCAGGCGGCGATCATGGCATCCTATGGAGCCGATCTGGTCCAGAAAAACCTTTCCGGCAGGGGCCTGGCTCAGTTATCGATACCGAATGTTCAAGAGAGGACGAGGGTCTGGTATAATCCTGAAATGAAATCTAACATCTTCGTGGTTCCGGGAGTCATGGCGCTGGTTTTAATGATTCTGGGTTCGCTTCTAACAGCTACTTCAATCGTGAAAGAAAAAGAAACCGGCACTATCGAAATGCTGATCTCGACGCCTATCCATTCACTTGAATTAATCATCGGCAAGATGGCGCCGTATGTTATAGTATCATTTGTCGATGTGCTGATAGTCATTATCATAGCTTCTTTAGGTCTGGGAGTCCCTATCAAAGGAAATCTGTTTTTACTGCTTATAGGTTCATTACTGTATCTGATATGCGCGCTGGGGATCGGGTTGTTTGCTTCAACCTTAACAACAACCGTCAGTTCGGCGCAAATTGTGGTCTTGTTTGCCGGGATGCTGCCGTCAATTTTGTTATCCGGGTTTATTTTTCCGATTGAGAGCATGCCGGTTTTCGTCCAGGCGATAACTTACATTGTCCCGGCAAAATATTTTATCGCTATCCTGAGAGGAATATTCTTGAAAGGTATTGGCTTAAATATATTGTGGCCACAGTTTTTATTCCTTTTAATATTCGGAACGTTGATGTTATTATTGCCCGCTTCCAGGTTTAAAAAGAGGATCGATTGATGTTTTTCCGTATTATCCAGATTGTAAAAAAGGAATTAATTCAGACCTTGCGAGACAAACGGGCATTCGGGATAATACTTATCGCGCCATTAGTACAACTTTTAATCTTCGGCTATGTAGCGACGACCGATATCAAACAATCAGCGGCCGTGATTTGCGATTTCGATCAATCGCCGGCCAGCCGTGAACTGATAAGGAAATTTACCGCGTCAGGTTATTTTAAGGATAGATTCTATATCACTTCGCAATCGGAAATTGACCGCCTGATCGATTCCGGTGACGCAGTTCTGGGGCTTATTATCCCGCCCGATTTCCAGGATTGCTTGAAAACCGGCAGCGAGGTGACAATCGGCATTGCCCTTGATGGCGCCAATTCGAACCGGGCGACTATTTTAAACGGCTACATTAGTTTCATTCTCGCCGATTATTCCAATCAGGTCGTCAGCCATTTCGTCGGTTTGTCCGGGTCACAGATAAATATGCCCTTGGATATGCAACCCCGTGTCTGGTTCAATCCCGATTTAAAATCGGTCAATTTTATGGTGCCGGGCGTAATAGCCATGTTGACTTTGATATTACTATTAAATATCACATCTTTATCGATCGTCCGGGAGCGGGAATTGGGTACGGCCGAACAGTTGACAGTCACTCCTATACGGCCGTTGGAACTGGTTATTGGCAAAACTGTACCGGCCGGTCTTACTGGTTTTCTGGTTACAACATTAGTGCTGGTCGCGGCCCTGGTTTGGTTCAGGATTAATTTTATGGGTTCTGTGCTATTGCTATATATATTCGCCGGGATATTTATGTTTTGTTCGATTTCGATGGGGCTATTGATATCGACTTATTCGCAAACCGGCGATCAGGCGATGTGGACTAATCAGTTTATTATGATGCCCAATGTGTTGTTATCGGGTTTTATTTTTCCTATCGATAATATGCCCGTCGTAATCCAGTATATAACCTATATTTTACCCATGCGCTATTATCTTGAGATAATCAGAGGAATTTTCCTTCGCGGGGCGGGATTTATAGAACTATGGCCCCAGGCGGCGGCATTATTAGCCTGGGGAGTAATAATTGTAATCTTGGCATCAATTAGATTAAAAAAACATTTAGTGTAGTTTTTTCGGAATAAAAAGCCGGTTCGGGCGTAAAAAATATAAAAGGGTGAAGGGAAACAGGATTAACACTATTGGAAAAATAACCAAATGGTTTTCACTGGCGATGGCGGTGGTTTTTGTGGCTATAGGTATTGGAATATTAACCGAAATTGTACTGCCTGGGCCATATTTGCTTAAACCGGTACAGAGGTATGTTTTTGGCGGATTTGTGTTAGCCTACGGAATTGGAAGAATGATAATGATATATATAAAAAGCAAAAAAGTAAAATCGGGAGACGGACCTGAAATTTAGAGGTAAGCGCTGATAGAAAAAAAGCTTGACTATATTTGTCTATTTTGTATTATAAGTGCTTAACTTTCAAGGCATGAATGAGAGTTAGAGGAAATTTAATAAGGCCATTACGGGAGGAAAAGAGTGAATAAAAAAACGATCCTGATAATTCTGCTGATGTTCTCGGTAAATTCGGTATTTTGCGCTTCCTCAAGCAAGCTGGTTAAAGATGTGGCCGAGATGCTGGAAGCAGGTAAAATAAGTCAGGCCGATGGCCTAATCGATTCCGCCCTGGCGGTCACCCCGGATGATTACAATCTTTTAACTTCAAAAGGCGACATATTAAGGGCTCAAGATAATTTTCCCAAAGCCTTGGAATACTATGAAAAAGCTCTGGCCAATAAAAGCAAAGACCCCGATGCTTTATATGGCGCCGGTATGGCATCCCTGAAAATAGATCACGCTCAAAAAGCGCTGGATTATTTTGAAAGAGGAGTAAAAACTAATAAGCGCAAAGTCGATTTTTTATATGGAAAAGCATTAGCTCAAAAAGAACTGGGCTTATTGGCTGATGCCGACGAGACTATTCGAAAGGCGATAAACAGCGATAAAAAGAATCCGGTTTTGCATAAAGCCTTAGGAGATATTAATTTTGCCAAGGAAGTATGGTCTATCGCCTTGAGTGAATACCAAAAAGCGCTCGAATTCGATTCGACGCAAACCGATCTTTATTATAAAATTGCCCGCGCCAATTTCTATTCCAAAAATTTCACCGAAGCCGTCAAATATTATAAAGAATATCTTAAGGGGCATGATTCAGACGTTAAGGCCTGGGAGGAATTGGCTACGATCTGTATCTATGCTAATTTACCCGGCGAAGCTGTTTTCTGTTATAAAAAACTAACCGCTCTTCAGCCTGAAAACGGCGATTACTGGTACACTATGGGAGATATGCAATTTAATAACCTTCATGATTATGAAGCGGCGGGAGTTTCGCTGGAGAAAGCTGTGGCTTTGGGTTCTCATACGGCCGATGCTTACCTGCGTTTGGCCAAGATTTATAATATTGAACAGCAATATTATAAAGCCGACAGCGCTTACACCCGATTCGAACAGGAACTTGGTCCCCCCGACAGCTCCGAATACTGGTTTGAGAAGGGCAAAGTGATGATAAAAATCGGGCAGACGGATGCTACATTTTTTGACAGAGCCATCGAATCGTTCGATATGGCCCTTAGCCTCGATTCATCCAATGCCGCTATTTGGGAGCACGCCGGATTAGCCCGCTATTATAAGCAGGATTATGCCGGTGCGATTCCGTTTTTTATTAAAAGGATAGAATTAGGCGGGGAGAACGTGAACTCCCTGCGCAACCTGGCTTTCTGTTATTTGAAGACGGAAAGATACAAAGAAGCGGCTCAATACCTGGAAAAAGCTATTGTGTTGAAACCCGATGATGCTGTTATGCGTCAGATGATAGGCCGGATTTATGGATTTTTAGGCAGCGGATCCGAGGAGAACGCTCAAAAATATTTTCCCGATGCTATCAAACATTTAAAAGTGGCTTTGCAGGATACCACCGGCGCGATGACGGCTAATGATAAATGCAAAATGCGCGGGGATATCGGTACTTATTATGTCACATTACGCGAGCCAACAGAAGCCCAATCTTATCTGATTAGCGCCGTCAAGTGCGACCCGAACAATGTTGACTATCTCTATAATCTAGGCATGTCGTATTATATGAACAATGATAGCGAAAACGCCCATGAATACGCCGGCAGAGTGCTTGAAATAAATCCCGACCATAAACCGGCCAAGGAACTCTGGCTGAGGACCAGTAAGAAATAGGGAATTTTATTAGGAATAATAATATCGATGAATAAAATATTTATAGGAGTTTAGATGGCAAAACAAAACAAGATAAACCCCGAAGAACTGCGTTATAATTATCTCGGTTTTGAATACGCGCCGGGAAAATTAAAAGAGTTCTGGGCTTCGGAAGATGAGAAGAAGAAATTCGTCGATAAAATCCGCGGCCGCCTCGGCAAAACCCATGCCATTGAACGCGACTTCTCGGTAATAAACGCGAATCTGATTAACAAGGCCGATCGAGTTATCATTTCCATTGCTTCGATTTTAATGGTGATATCGTTGTTTCTGCCATATTACCATTTCGAGGCGTTCGGCGCTACGGTTATGGGAAGCCCGATATCTTATTTCTTAAACCTCGGCTATATCAGTAATTTCGTGGTCTGGGGCGATCTGATTATCAAATTGATTTTCGTACTTTCGATAGTCATGATTATTGTCAGCCCGGTTATCGGCGTAATTAATTTAATAGCCTTGAATACGGGCATGACCAGGCCGAATTATATCGCCCGGCTTAAAAGCGTCGGCAAATTGAACATTTTGGCCTTGTTGTTATATTTGGTATTATTCATTCTATTTGCTTTGGGGCACGCCAATCCTTTTGGTTCTCTGGGTATAGACGCATTGGGTGATAACCTTTCCTTCGGAAGTCTGATAGGTTTGGCCAGTTTCAGCATGTGGCTGAATATCGGAGCCCATTTTCTGGGTAGTATTCCGGCGATGGAATTTTAAGATTAAAACATAAAAAAAACTTAGGAGGAATTAAGTGAAACAGTCGGTCTTTTTCTTCATCCTGCTGATCGTCGCGATCGTGACGGGCTATGTTATATGGGCGTATTTACTCCCGGATTATCTCAGGGAAGGCGGCCCGCTTGTAGCCGGTTTAATTGCCATGCTGGTGCTTTTAATCGGATTTATTATCGAGCGTTGGCTGACCCTGCGTATCGCGCGCGGCAAATCCTCGGTGCAGGCTTTCTTCAAGAAAGTTATCACCATGTTGAATTCCGGCGATTTCGAGGGTGCGATCGCCGCCTGTGATAAACAGCGCGGCAGTGTTGCCAATATTATTCGGGCAGGCATCGAGCGTTATAACGCGGTTAAGGATGACAAAGCCCTGGCCAGCGAAAAGAAAGTGGAAGAGACTCAGCGCGCTATCGATGAAGCCAATTCTCTGGAAGTGCCCCTTTTGGAACGCAACCTGATCGCTCTTTCGACAATCGCTTCAATCGCGACCATGTGGGGGCTATTGGGCACCACGATCGGTATGATCAGAGCTTTCGCCGCTACCGGCCATCGCAAAGGCGGTGTTATTGACGCTCAGCAGTTAGCGGTTGGTATTTCCGAAGCCCTGGTTAACACCGCCGGCGGCTTAACTAATGCCATTTTAGGTATTGTCGCCTACAACGTATTTGTCAATAAAGTTGATACGTTCAATTATACGATTGATGAAGCATCTTATGAAGTCATGCAATTGATCAAAGGGAAAGAGGGTAAGTAATGGCAAAAAGACCAAAAAGGAGAGTCGGCGTAACGATCGATATGACTCCCATGGTCGATATTGCCTTTCTGTTGCTGATTTTCTACATGGTGACAACCCAGTTTAAGCCGCCTGAGAAGGAAATTATTACGTTGCCCAAGTCAACATCGGAGATCAAGGTACCGGATAAGGGAATTATCAATATTACCGTCAATAAGTACGATGCCCTTTTCGTTGAGTACATTACCAAGGATCCGGAAACCGGGGAGATTGTCAGGGAAGCGCAAGAGGTTACCACCCGGAACTTGAACTACGAATTAACCCAGGCCAGGTTGAAATTAAATAATCCTGAAATCATTGTCAGGGCTGACCGGGAATGTAGCTATAAGGCCATTAGAGATCTGATGAATACGCTTCAAGATGTAAATATTGACCATTTTTCTTTGATGACGGACATGAAAATATCCGCTCCCCTTGAAAATGTGGAGCCGTCATCATGAAGGAGGTGAAATCTTATGGGAGCCGTTGATGTCCCGCAAAGACAGCCAAAACAGAAGAAAGGCGACGGCGGACTTAAGCGTCCGAAACACCGTATCGGTATTCGTATCGATATGACTCCCATGGTAGATATCGCTTTTCTTCTGTTGATTTTTTATATGGTGACAACTGTTTTCTCCATGCCTCAATCCATGGAAATTAACTTGCCGCCCAAGGACAGCGATATAAAACCGCAAAATATCGCTATGTCCAGACTACTTGAAATTATGGTAGATTCTGATGGCAATATATTCTGGATGCATACACCCAAAGGAATGCCGGTTATGGAGCTTCCCGAATACGTAGAATATAGTAAATTTCGCCAACTCATTATTCAGAAAAACCAGGAAGTTCCCAAACTGGTGATTGTATTACGCATCGATCCTGAAGCCCGCTATGAAATGATGGTGAATATCATTGATGACTTGCAGTATGTCGAAAGACTGTTTAAGCAGACTGATCCGGAATGGTCGATGAGATTCAGCCTTCAGGATATGACTCAATGGGAAGTCCAGCTTATGGATCGGGCCAAGCAAAAAATGGGTGGAATACCCGTGCATGCATCCGCCGGGGAAGGGGGAGCATGATGAGTAATTCTCTTTCCATTTTAGCCAGCTATGGCGCGTTCGAATTAAAGCAGGCCTATCGAAAGAATTTGACTATCGGCATTATTACCGCCGCCGCCCTTCACCTGATTATTATCGGCGGCGTAGTATTGATTAGCCATTTAAGCTCGGCGCCGCCTGTTGCGGCCGGTAGAATAGTTTTGCAATCGACTGCCGATTTAGGCGCGCCGCCGACTCTTTCGGCTCAGGATATCCCGCTCCCTGTCCAGACTATTCAGAGAACCCAGCCTTCGGTTGGCGTACCTACTCCGGTACCTGATGAAGAAGCGCCGGAAGAAGTCGAAATGGCCACCATGGATGATCTGGCGGCCATGGCCGCGCCCGCGCCGGTAGTAGATCTGGATGAAATGGGCAATCAGGAAATCGTTATCGAAAATATGGATGATCTCTTACCCGCGCCGGATGAATTTGTCGCTTATGAAGAAGCGCCGGTGAAAATCGAGGATGTTCATCCGCAATACCCGGAGATGGCCCGCCGGGCCGGTATCGAAGGAACAGTCTGGGTTAACGCTCTGGTTGATAAGGAAGGTAAAGTCCGCGATGTCCAGATACTCAAAGATTCCGGGGCCAATGCCGGTTTTGAGGAAGCCGCCATTGAAGCCGCCAAGCGGACTGTCTGGAAACCGGCTATTTCCAACGGTCAACCGGTCGCGCTCTGGGTATCGTACAAGATCGTTTTCACGTTAAAAGGTGGCAATTAGTCTAAATCAATTCGCTTTTTAAGCCCGGTTGTTTTTCAGCCGGGTGAGGTTGATGACAAAATGCTTAAAAGTAAAACAACACCGAACGTTATGTCGGGTCGTAGCCCTATAGGGCGTGACCCGACATGAAGTTAGCAGTCGGGTCACGCTCCGCTACGACCCGACTAAACTATACTGGTCACTTTGTCATCGGTCTGGCCCGGTTGTTTTTCAGCCGGGTTTTTTTATTTTTCGTCTGGAATAGAACAACCAACCAAAACGTACCTATAATAGAAACCGGATAACAGAACGCTAAAACCTGAACAAGGAGGTATATATGGCAAGCTCAACGGCGTTAAGTTCAAGCTATGGCGCGTTTGAAATCAAACGGGCTTATCGGAAAAATATGACCACGGGTATATCGATTGCTTGTTTATTTGTTTTGCTTCTAACCGGTGCCGCTATTTTCATTAATGTTCCTGATAAAACAGTCATTAAGCCAATCGAAAATTATAGCGACGGAAAGATCAATATAGGGCCGCCACCTACGTTTGTACTTCCGCGTAGAGGGACAAATACATCCCAACCTAAACCGCCTTCAATCGGACGACTCGTAGCCGTCCCCGATTCATTAGTTGATGATCAAAACAATGTACCTACAAATAGTGAAATTGAACAATATATCTCATCACTGGGAGTAAAAGATTTGGGTGATATTAATGCTAATGACGTTGAGATTCCTCTTCCCGATGATAATTTTCCATCTGATACCGATTTTGTGTATTACGAAGAACCGCCTATTATTATTGAATCCATATCGCCAAAATACCCCGAGATAGCCCGTCGGGCAGGTATTGAGGGAGTGGTTTGGGTAAGCGTGCTGCTTGATAAAAGCGGCAATGTCCGTGATGTTCGGATTTCGAGAGATTCTGGGGCTAACGCCGGTTTTGAGGAAGCCGCTATCGACGCCGCCAGGCGAACTGTCTGGAAACCGGCCATTTCCAACGGCCAGCCAGTCGCGCTCTGGGTATCATACAAGATTGTCTTCACTCTTAAGGGAAGCAGGGAGTAATTTTGGTTTATTTTCCGGTCTTGCCCGGCCGTTTTTCCAGTCAGATTTTTTGAAAACATGAAACAATATATCCAAATAAATTCAAATTTCGTTTGCATTTGAATATTTCTACTCCTAAATTACCATCATGAATAAAAGCTTAATATATATTTTGCGGATACTGGTTATTATCTGTATGGCTATTCTGTCTGTGACTATATCTGAAGCCGCCAAATTCGAGGTCGGTATTGGTATTGCCAACGATATCACTCTCGAGGAACCATTACCCGGCCTAACGGATGGTTTTGGCTATATGTTCAGCGGGACGCTGATACTTAAGTTTCCTGTCACCATATCAATCGGAGTAATCGGCACCCGCCATGAATTCGATGGGGGGGAAGACCAGAACAGACTGGTCCGGGCGGATTCAAGGCGCAATGGAATATTTTTACAGGCTAATTACCAGTTCCTGAAACTTAAAAAAACGGAGTTTTCGATTGGTATTGGCCTGACTTCCGTGAATATAAATGGCGGAGATGCTGATTCCGGCAGTTATATTGGTACTGATTACGATATGGAAAATTTCGGTTATTCAGGAACCGGCCAATGGTTTGGATTTGATATTCACCATCATATTCAATCAAATTATTTTGTTATATTTGGTTTAAAATATAACTTTTTAGATTATTCGAAACATCAATATGAGCAAGTTATCGGCGGCCAGTTGTATGATTTCGAAAACAGCGCCAGCCGTAACGGCAATTCTTTAACTGCCTATATAGGTGTCTCATTCAGGATTGATTTTTCCAGATTTTGAATATAATTGTCCCTTAAGTGTATCTAACTTAGGAAAAAAGTTATGAAACAAATTAATGGTGCTTACGTTATAGTGAATGTCGACAGGTGAAAGGATGATCTCATGGAAGACCAAGTATTAATGCCGGAGGATGCCGGTGTTCCGACCGATGAGATGAGTTTCGGAAGCAGGTTTATCAACATCTTTGTCAATCCCCTGAATACATTTAAATCTCTTTACAAAAGGCCCACCTGGCTGGCGCCGATGCTAATTGTATTGGCAGTAATAACTATATCCGTGCAGATAACCTATCCTATACAATTGGATGCGCAGCTTAAAGCAATGAGGAATAACCCTAATATGACCACCGAACAGTTAAATATGCAGATGCAGTGGGTGGCAAACCATCCTGTTTTACATCGTATAATAACCGCAGTAGCCGCATTATTTTTTGTCACGGTGATTTATTATTTTATTCTTAGTCTCATATTTTATTTCGTTGGTTCGATTATTCTTGGTGGTGATTGCAGCTATAAGAAAGTACTATCTATTTGGTCCTGGATATCCTTAATCGGCATCGTAGAAACGATTGTGATTGTACCATTGACCCTGGCTAAGGGAAGCATTATCAAGCTTTCGCCGGCCTTATTACTTTCCGGCGATGCTATTGATACGACCTTGTATACGATATTGTCACAGCTTAACTTCTTTACTATCTGGCAATTGGCGGTTTTCGCGTTCGGTTTTGCAACTATTTACCGGTTTAGTGTGTCTAAGGGTTATATTGCTATCGGTACCTTATGGGGTATCTGGATAGCTCTGGCGACAATATTTTCGAGTACATTGAAAAAGTTTGGAATGATGTAATAAAAGGAGAAGCTTTATGCGCGGTAATTTCCAGTTTGCCATAGCGATTATAATTGCATTTCTGTTAGCGAGTATAGCGGGCGCTGAGACTTATAATCTGCAAAAATGCATCGATACGGCTTTGCAGAATAACTATGGGGTAATAGCCGCCAGGAATACTTATGACGTATCCGGTTGGAATTTATATTCAGCCTATGGCGAAATATTACCTTCGGTAGGTATTTCAGTCAACCGTCAATTTAACTGGTCAACCGGCGAAATCGAGATTAACGGTGTCCCTGTCACAGCGGTCGGCAAATCCACCCGTTATGGCGGCAGCTTGTCAATCGGCCAATCATACCGTGGATTGGGCATCTCAACTTTAGCGAATATTGGATATAACCGAGCCCAGAGGCGTTCTAATTACTATGGCTATCTGGCCTCGCAGAATGACCTGGTGTTATCTATAAAAGAAGCTTATTTCAACGCGATTAAGGCAAAGATGCTGGTTGATGTTTCCCTGGACGCGGTCAAAGACGGTGAAGAACAACTGAAAGTAGCTCAAAGCAGGTATGAACTCGGTTCGGCGTCATTATCCGACGTTTTAAAAGCCAAGGTTTTACGGAGCAATGCCAAACTGGATTTAATCACCGCCGAAAACAACCAGAAACTGGCGATTGCCAATTTAAGCTTTGTAATGGGAATAGATGTCAATGAGGAATTTGACGTCGCCGATGATTTACCCGATGCCACGATTGATATAACGTATGACCAAGCCCTTAATGAAGCATTGACAAAAAATCCCTCATATCGTAAAGCAGAATTCAATCTTTCGGCAGCGAAATCCCAGTTATGGATGGCCAAGGCCAATATTTTGCCGACGCTTAGTCTCTCTCTTTCGCATTCGACATCGGTTAACAGCAGCGCCGATCTGTTCAATTTTGAAAAGAAAGATGCCAGCTATTATTTCGGCGCGTCGCTGTCGTTTAACGTATTCAATAATTTAAGCGATGCCACATCGATAGTCGCGAACAAGAAATCGGTCAGCACGTCCGAGGAGCTTTTGAAAAATACTATGAACTCCGTGGCCCTGGATGTGAAGCAGGCTTACCTCGATGTTCAGCTAAACATGGAGACGATGAATTTAAACGATGAATCTGTCGCCGCCGCCCAGGAAGATTTGAATATCGTGAGAGAAAAATATAATCTTGGCGCCGCCACCATGTTGGAAGTACTTGACGCGGAAGTTTCATTTAAACAGGCTCAGGTTAACAAGGTCCAGGCGCTGTTTGACTATAACCTTGCCATCTCTCGTCTGGAAAACGTGATGGGTAAATAGGGGAATTATTATGGCTAAAAAGAAGAAATTGTTCCTGATATTGTCCGGAATTATAGTTGTTGTCGTGTTCATTGTAATAGCCCTGGTCAAAAATCAGGAAAAATTAATACCCGTGACGGTTGAAAAAGTCAAGACGGGAAAAATAACCTCGTTAGTTACGGCCAACGGCAAAGTGGAAGCCAGAACCCGTGTCAACGTTTCCGCGGATGTGATGGGCCGTATAGTAAGCTTGCCGGTTGTCGAAGGCGAATATGTCAAGAAAGGCCAGTTGCTGGTTGAAATCGATAAAACGCAGGAACTGACAGATGTAGCTCAGATGAGGGCAGCTCTGGCCGCAGCCCAGGTCAACGAGGAAGAAGCCCAGCTAAATTTTGACCGCCAGGAACAGTTTTATCAGAAAAATCACTCATCGAAAGCTGAATTTGATTTAGCCCGCACAACACTTGATCGCGCCAAAGCCCTGGTTAATCAATCGCAGGCCAGTTTGAACCGGGCTCTCGATGAGCTTGATAAATGCACGATTCGGGCTCCCATGAACGGCACGATCACTACTTTGAATTCGGAAGAGGGTGAAAACGTTATCATCGGTACCATGAATAATTTAGGGACTGTCATAATGGTGATTTCGGACCTTTCGGAAATCGAAGTAAAAGCCGATATCGATGAGACGGATATCGCTCGCTTAGCCCTCAATCAGCCGGTAAAAATAACTCTGGACGCGTTTCCTGACACCGCCTTTCAGGGAAAAGTCACTGAAATAGGCAACGCCGCCAAAGTAACCGGCACATACCAGGAGCAAGTTACTAATTTTGAGGTTACTATTTTAATAACGGATAAAGTCCAGGGCATTAAGCCCGGTATGAACGCTACGGTCGATGTCACTACCGATGTTCGCGATGATGTGATAAAAATCCCGATCCAGGCCGTGGTCATGAGAAAACTCAGCGAAATGCAGGATAAAACTGATACTAATCCCAATGGCGCGGTAGCTTCGGAAACAACAGTCACCGATAGTTCCCAAATGACAAATGATGATGAAGAGGAAAAAGAAGTTGACGGCGTTTTTCTGGTTGTAGACAATAAAGTCAAATTCGTACCTGTGAAAACAGGCATTTCCGATCAACAGCATATTGAAATAATTTCCGGTCTTGAAAAAGACGAGACAATCGTAACCGGCTCTTATAAAACTTTGCGTATGTTAAAGCAGAATGATAAGGTCAAACCAAAAGAGAAAGATATCAACCAACCCGAATCGACTGAATCATGATAATGGGCTGTTTGAGGAGTAAATGTGCTAATAAAGACTAATAATATGTGGAAAGTTTACAAAATGGGCGCCGAAGAAGTAAACGCGCTTCGCGGCGTAAGCATCTATATCGAAAAAGGCGAGTATGTCGCGATAATGGGACCTTCCGGATCAGGCAAATCAACGCTTATGAATTTGATCGGCTGCCTCGATACGCCTACCAAGGGTGATTATTATTTAAATAATCGGCGGGTTTCCTCATTGAACGATGATGAGCTGGCCCATATAAGAAATAAAGAGATCGGTTTTATTTTCCAGACTTTCAATTTGTTGCCGCGGGCCAGCGCTCTGCGCAACGTGGAATTGCCGCTAATTTATAACGGCACTAAAAGCGACGTTCGTGTCAAGATGGCCCGGGAAGCTTTGGAACAGGTCGGATTGGGAGACCGGATCAATCATAAGCCAAATGAACTTTCCGGCGGACAGCGACAGCGCGTAGCCGCCGCCAGGGCTTTGGTGAATAAACCGTCGCTGATTCTGGCGGATGAACCGACGGGCAATCTCGACACCAAGACCGGCGAGGAGATCATGCAAATGTTAGCCGATCTTCATACAGCCGGCAACACGATTATCGTGGTTACTCATGAACGTGAAATCGCGGAATATGCCGAGAGAGTTATTTATATTCGAGATGGATTAGTAGAAAAAGAAGAAGAAATATCTAAAGTAGCCGGCAGGAATTAGACTCTAGAAATCGATAAAATATGCGTATACAGGAAGGTTCAATCGTAGCAATCAGGGCGATACTATCCAATAAGTTGCGATCTATATTAACGCTGATCGGAATGATAATCGGAGTAGCGACCGTCATCGCGGTCGTTTCAGTGATTGCCGGAATGAATCAATATGTCGCTAATAAAATTAATTCCATGGGTTCGACGACCTTTATGGTTGATCGTTTTGGACTTATCACATCCGATGAGCAATATCATGAGGCGCAGAAACGCAAAAAAATGACAATCGAAGATATGAACGCGGTCGAACGATATTGCGAACTCTGCCGCAATGTCGGGGGGACGTCATATACCGTTCGCACGGTTAAATATCAGTCAAATTTTTTGGAAGATATTACTGTTGTCGGTACAACCTCGAATTATGTCGAGGTATCGGATATCGATATCGATAGAGGGCGATCTTTTCTCGAAGCGGATAATGACCGCAGATCGGCGGTCTGCCTGATTGGCCCTGATTTAGTCGAATATTTATTTCCCGGGCAAGAACCGATTGATAAGATGATAAAAGTCGGCAGCTTTTATTTTAGAGTTGTCGGCATCGGCAACCGGCGTGGTTCATTTTTGGGTCAGAATCAAGATAATTGGGTAGCCATTCCAATTAAAACTTTCCAAAAATATTTCGGCCGTTACCGCGATGTTGAATTACATATCAAAGCGCCATCGGTGGCCATGATGGAGGAGACACAGGATCAGGTTCGGGTTATTCTGCGCAATCGGCGCGGTGATAGATACAAAGACCCAGACAGCTTCGGTATTTATACCGCTGATTCTATTATGGAGCTTTATAATAGTTTGACCGGCACCGCCTGGATCGTTTTGGTTGGCGTATCCAGTATTTCTCTGGTCGTTGGCGGTATAGTCATTATGAATATTATGCTGGTCTCGGTAACCGAAAGGACGCGCGAAATCGGCATCAGGAAGGCAATCGGCGCGAAAAGGCGAGATATAATGTGGCAATTCTTGATAGAATCGGTCACTCTTTCGTTAATCGGCGGAGCAATCGGCGTGGCGCTGGGTTCAGGTTTGGCTTTGCTGGTAGGGGCGTATTCGCCCTTGCCGGCCGTGATTGAGGCCTGGTCGGTGATAGCGGGACTGGGAATCGCCTCATCAGTTGGCCTATTTTTCGGCATTTTCCCGGC
>CAZFSN010000016.1:0-27859 GCA_964521815.1 uncultured Ignavibacteria bacterium
TTTGATGAAATATAAGTTCTATGAAATTATCGCTAAATTACGGGGAAACTCCTGGTTAATCCATTAAATACTAATGGACTACGGCGGTCCAGATTAATATAAATTCTTATTATTTCTAAAACAGCGGGTAGCTATTTATTACTCGCGAAAAATGACGCGATGATCTGTTTTATTTCCTGCTTATCGATTTTTTCTACTATCTTTTGAGCCAGTTTTTCGGCGATTCTGTCGGCCAGCCAATTAACATCCACCGCCGAATCCGGCCGAGATTTTCCCTGGCTGATTATATCGGCGTCTTGTTTGAATTGATCCAAAAATTGACGATATTTGCTTTCATCTTTGGAGGCCGGCGCGCCCAGGTCGTGATAAGCGACATCGGTTTTTGGTTTCGATGTCGGGGCAGTTTCGCTTTTCTTTTTGGGACCGATATCTTCGATCTCCTTTTTCATCTCGCCGACAAACCAATCGTAATCCTCATCTTTCTGTTTCTGCGCGAAAGGCACGGACTCCTCGGAAAGCCTGGTCAGTCCGTATTGATCTTCCTCAAGAATCAGCCCGGATTCATCCAGACCGGGCTTATTGGCAGATGCGGCTATGTCCGCGGCATCGTCTTTAATGTCTTCCCAGGCGAGATTAAATACCGTCTCGTGCTTTTTCAAAGAATCTGTCTTAGTTTTGGATAATACAGTATGCGTGGCGGTGCCAACTTCGCTTGGCTCGACCTTGGCCTTAAGCTTGGGCGCGCCATCTCTGGTTTGATCGACTAATTTAGGCGCGGGTTTTTCTCCGCCGACACTGGTATATTTTTCCACGATATTTAGTAGTTCTTTCGGTGAAAACGGCTTTTTTATTCGTCCCCGGGCGCCGCACAAATCGATTTTATTCATATAGGCGGTATCTTTTTCGCCAACAAGTAAAATGACCGGGATCCCGCTTACAATCGGATCGGTCAATAGCTTTTTACATAATTCAAGCCCATCCAGGCCCGCAATGCCCAGCGCCGTCAAAATTAAATCCGGCTTCTCGGCGCGGGCGAATTGATAGGCGGCTTGACCATCGGTCAAACAGGTCACATCATAACCTCGCTGTCTCAACAGCGAATCTGCCACGCTGATTATGGTGGGGGAATTTTCTACTACCAGTATTTTCTTCATTTCCGTCAGATCCTCCTCCATTACCGAGAACAATTCCCGCTCTCGAGGTTATTTTTTCGACATCTGATTAGAAGCATCCTCGAGAATTTTCTTTTCACGTCGAGTTAAATTATCATAACCTATCTGGTTAATTTTATCAAGGATACGATCGACTTCTTCCATCATTTGCATCTCTTTTTCCCGCCGGCGGGCCAATTTCTCCATCCGCTGACGATGAAAATAGCTGGATATTTTATATTTTATCGACCGGCCCCGCCAATTACCTCTTAAGTATAAAAAACCGACCAGCGCCCCGCCGAGATGAGCGAAATGAGCTATATTTCCCTGGCCACCGGTTATCGACAGAATAAATTCCAACGCGATTAAAAACGCGACCATATATTTTACCTTGACCGGGAACAGAAAATAAATATACACCAGGCGATTAGGGAAAAGTACTGCGAAACCCACCAGTATGCCATAAATAGCGCCGGATGCGCCGATAATGGGAATGTACGAATTCGGCTGCAGCGCGACGTTGAATAAGCCCGCGCCGACACCACAGAAAAGATAGAATTTTAGAAATTCTTTGCCGCCCCAGGTTCTCTCTAAATCAGAACCAAACATCCAGAGCACGAACATGTTAAAAAGTATATGCCAGAAACTGCCATGCAAAAACAAATATGTAAACGGCTGCCAAATCATGAAATTGCCCCACACAGCCCTGGGAACCAGACCAAAATAATTATCAATAAAAGCGGGGCTCAGACGGCTGATCAGATAAACCACGCCATTGGCTATAAGCAAGGTCTTGACGACCGGCGGAAACATACCGCTCCAATCTCTGGAATATGGCCGATAAGAATTCATCAGTTTTGCTTAACCTGTTCGCCTTTATTAATTCGCCATTTGAAATTCAAATTACAGCATTTTTTCAGCATGGCGGCTACCGAACAATATTTATCCAATGATAAATTAATAGCCCATTGCATGTCCTCATCGGTTATATCGGCGCCCCAGACCAAATATTCCATAGTGATATTTTCGAAAACATGCGGATGAGTCGGCGCTCTCTGGCCATGAAGATTAATTGTCAGGCCTTCAAGCTTGCGTTTTTTCTTTCTTAATATCGTAGCCAGATCCATGCCGGTACAACTGCCCAGCGCCGAAAGCATTGCTTCCATGGGCCGCGCGCCCAGGTCGTTGCCGCCATGCTCCTTCGAGCCGTCTAATATAATTTGATGCTCGGAACCGGTGGTAGTTACGAATTTTAATCCATCCGACCATTCAAGTTTAATGTCGACCGTTTTAGGTATTTTGGTGTAGGGTTTTATCATGTTTTTTTCTCTCATCTTTAAATTCTAATATATAGCATCGGCAAAATA
Organism: uncultured Ignavibacteria bacterium; assembly: GCA_964521815.1. Lineage (GTDB taxonomy): Bacteria > Zixibacteria > MSB-5A5 > UBA10806 > 4484-95 > JAAEQD01. The sequence continues at coordinate 2,519 of CAZFSN010000016.1, forward strand.
ACGGCAAGCTTTTCTATTATTCTTTTAATACATTATATTTTCAGTATAGATTCCATAAAAATAACCCACCTTTAGCAGTATAAGTTTGTATATGCCGATTAAAGACAGGCAATTAACCAAATCGATGCCCTTTGGGCGACTAACCTGACTGAAAGCTGCGGTGTTCGACCAAAAGACAGCGATTCATTACTACTTTTAAGCCGGCCTTGGCGGCTTTGCGAGCGGCTTCAATATTAACGACCCCCAATTGGAACCAGATAGCCCTGGCTTTAATCTTAATGGCCTCATCCACAATTGGATCAACTGTTTCGCTTCTACGAAATACATCGACAACATCGACCGGCTCTGGAATCGAGATCAAATCTGGATATACTTTCTCGCCTAATATCTCATCCTTACCTGGATTAACCGGAATTATCTTATAACCTTTGCTCTTTAAATATGAGGCTACGCTGAATGACGGCCGGTCGGGTTTATCAGACAGACCGACAACCGCTATGACGCGGCTATTTTTGATAATATCAGAAATAATATTGCTGTCTGAGAAATTTTCAGATGTCATTAAACCAAAACCTTATCGATATGCTTCTGAAACTCTTTTTTAGGAACGGCGCCGACTATTTGAGAAGCGACTTTGCCGTCTTTAAAAATAATTACTGTCGGTATCGATAAAATCCTGAACTGCTGAGCTATAGAACCATGGGCGTCGACATCAAGCTTGCAGATTTTAAGCTTGCCGTTATATTCTTTGGCGAATTCTTCAACGATTGGAGCAATCATCCGGCACGGCCCGCACCATTCGGCCCAAAAATCGACTAAAACAGGTATTTCGGATTTGATGACTTCGCTATCGAAATTCTGGTCGGTTAATTTTATCATTTCTCCCACATTTTCCTCCTGTGAAATCCAAATTTAAAACAATTTATCACCAGAACCATTATCAATACAGCCAGGTTCCATTGGCTATTATTTTTCGTAATTATTAATTTTACGTTCTATTTCCCTTAGACGTTGAATATAATCGGGTAAACGATTTATTAAGGCCTCTATGCGCATGGCGTGTTTGACTTCTCTGGCCGGATAGCCAAAAACGATTGATTTCGGCTCAAGATCGCTATGAATACCGGATTGCGCTTCTACTATTGAACCATCGCCTATCGCAAGATGTCCGGCTACTCCTACTTGCCCGGCTAAAGTAACATTTTTGCCGACAGTCGTAGTGCCGGCCAGCCCTACCTGGGCACAGATAATAGAACCGGCCCCTACCTTACAGTTATGAGCTATTTGAACAAGGTTATCTATAATCGCACCCGTGCCGATACGGGTTTCGCCCAGAGTGGCCCGGTCAATAGTCGTGCCAGCCCCGATTTCGACATCATCCTCGATTACCACGGTTCCGGCTTGCGGAATTTTAACAAAACCTTTGTCGCTTTTGGCATAACCGAACCCATCCGAACCGATTACGCATCCGGCGTAAATCGCCACTCGTTTGCCGATAGTAACCCGATGCATGATAACCGCATTGGGATAAATATAACAATCATCACCGATTACTGTTTTAGCGCCAATATATACGCCGGGATGAATCACACAATTATCGCCTACTACGGCTTGATCGCAGATTACGGCATTATAACCTATATAAACATCTTTGCCGATTTTCGCCGATTGGGAAATAATCGCCGATTTTTCGATTCCGGGCTGTGGTCGATGATGAGCCGGGTAAAAAAGTCGCATAGCCAGCGCGAAACCCAGATATGGATCGCTTTTCACTAATAGGCTGTGCTTATCCGATTTAATCCCGGGGGGAACAATGACAGCCGGGCAACTGCAGGCGGTCAATTCTTTCTGATATTTTTTTGACGTGATAAAGGTCAAGGTCTCCGGCAAGGGATTATCGATAGCCGATAAACCAGTGACCGTCAAATCACCGCCGATAAGTTCAGCGCCGATTTTCTGAGCGATTTCAGAAAGCTTGAATCGCATTATTTTTCGGCGGCCAATTCGGCTAAAATTTCATCAGTAATATCGAGGCTTTTTTTGGCGTAAGCGATATTCACGGTTCCGGCATCGAAAACTATGCTGTAATTATTCTCTATAGCGACCCTCTCGATCACCTCCAGGACTTTATCGCGAACCGGCTTGGACAGCTCGGCCATACGTTTCTCAGCCTTGCCATCGGGCCCGAAAGTAGCATCGAGATATTGCCGAAGTGTATCCTGCTTGGCTTTGAGATATGTTTCTTTCTCTTTTTTCTTCTCAGCCGATAAAATCAGCGATTGGCCTTCCAATTCACTCGATAATTGATCGACTTCCGATTTCATCTGGTCGGCCTGAGTATTCCAGGTTTCGACATCCTTATCGAATTTCGCCTGAGCATCCTGATACTCCTGGAATTCGGCGAATATCCGCTGAGAATCGACGTAGCCGATTTTTAATTCATCCGCCGCCACGATCGAGGCCAGCATGACCAATGAAATAAGCGTGATTGTCTTTAGCATAATTTATCTCCTCTAAAATCCTCTACCGATTTGAAAATGGGGCTTAAGTTTTCCCTGATCTTCCTTGGGCCCGTTCAATGGTATGCCGAAATCGAAACCGATAATCCCGATCATCGGCGCGACCACTCTGAACCCAAAACCGAAAGATTTATATAATTGTTTATACTTATAAAAGTTATTAACCAGATCATTGCCCGTCAGCCAGGCATTGCCGCCATCAACGAACAAAAGAGTATAGAACTGCTGGTCGGCTAACGGGACTACCATTTCTATATTATATATAGCCTCACTTCGTCCGCCTAAATAAGCGTTGCCGGATATCGGGCCGACCCTGGAATCATCATAGCCGCGAATTATGCCATCGGGATCCGTACCACCGGGTGTAAACCGTTCCGAATAAGGCAAATCATCATCACCCCTGTGAATACCTTTCATCAAACCCCATTTGGTTTTAAGAGCGAATGTTATCTTCCACCAGGGCGTTAAATAATATTCACTCGATATCGTGTTTTTCCAGTAATTGAAATCTCCGCCTAAAAACGTTCCGCCAAGTTCGCCTAACCAGTAAATATCGGATCCGCTCGTAGCAAACTGCGCCAGGTCACGCGAATCTCTTTCTATGCTGAGGTTCATCGAGGAAGTTTTTTGTGGCCATTTGTGCTTATCAACACTGTATGGGTTATCAGCGTTATCTGTTACATATTCGCTGCTCCAGCTAAAATATTTCAACTCCTCGAGAGTATAACCCGCATAAGCTTTGAAATAATTATCCGGCCAGCGAAGTCTTCTGCCAACCCGTAGGCTTCCGCCGCGACGCCCTTCGGTGAACCAATCATAATAATCGCGTTCTTGATAGTACACACTCATGCTCATCGAAGTCGGTGTATCCAGAAGCCAGGGTTCGTAATAACTGATACTGAACGTGTTTCGATTGGCGCCATAATCGGCGTTGAAATCAACAGTCTGGCCGCCGCCCAAGAAATTTGGCATTCCCAAACCCAGCGTGCCGACCAGCTTATCGGCCGCCGAATAGCCCGCGCCCAATTGAAATTGACCCGTCGGCTTTTCCTCGACTTTGATAATAAGATCGATATCGCCGTTATCGAGTATATTCCAATCGGGTGTGACATTACCGAAAAAGTTCAATATCATAACGTCGCGCAAAGATCGCCCGAGAACCGACCTTCGGAAAATGGTGTTCGGCTTGACTCGTAATTCGCGCCGAACGACTTTATCCTTGGTTTTGGTATTGCCCTCGATATTAATCAGTCTGACATGAACCGGCAGATTTTCGACAATCGTAAAATGCACATCGAGTATTTGATCGCGGGGCGTTTTCTTGTCGTCTATCGCGGCGTACCAATACCCTTCATCCTGGTACATTTCGTACAACTTGAAAACCATCGCATCATACTTTTCCTGATTATACTTTTCTTCGGGCTTGACTTTGAATACCGAACCTATTTTCTCGTCATTAAATATTTTATTGCCTTCCCAGGTGAAATTACCGAAATAGTAACGTTGTCCCTCATCGACATAAATCTTAATATAAACTTCGGGTACGTTGACATAGGTCGTACCGGCAAAAGCCGAATAGCGCATCACTTTGGTATCGCCGAACAAGAGCGAATCAGCCGTAATGACCGCGTCGATATAACCTTCTTTTTTATAGAAATTAATGATCTTCTTCTTATCTTCTTTGAACTTCTCGTTGTCGAATGTGCCGGTCCTGAAAAAGGATTTCTGTTTGGTCGACATTTTGGATCGAAGTTTGTCATCGGTAAACTGCTCGTTCCCGATAAATGATATCCTTGAGATTTTTATCTTTCGTCCTTCGTCGATTTTAAATGTCAGAACCACCTTCTCGGGATCTTTGTTGTCGGGTTTAACCTCGGAAGTTACCTCGGCGGTTAAATAACCTTTATCCTCGTATAGGTTTTTTATTCGCTGTTCATTGCTTTTAACCGTACCCGGGGAAACTATCCGGCCCTCATTAATAGTGATTTCTTTCTCTAACTTTTTACTTTTAATTTTACTATTGCCGCTGAATTTTATTTTCGAAATACGCGGGTATGACTCTACCTCGATCAGCAAGCCGACGCCTTTGTCCGTCTTCTCGCCGGTTATCCGTACATCCGAAAAAATCCCCAGAGCATAAATTTTCTTTACCGCGTCCTGAATTTTGCCGGCGGTCAGAATTTCGCCCGGGATCAAACCGGAACTGTTATATATCAAAAAACTGTCGGCCGCGGCTGTCTCGGTTAATTTTACCGATGTTATTATCTGGCCATAATAATCGTTCAAATCGGCAAACGCGAAAGACGCGAAAACCAGGATCAGTACGATCGTCAATCCCGCGAACCGCATACTCACGCCGTGATGCCTAATATCTTCACCTCAGTGAAATTTTGACGATGACCGGTGGTTTTGCGATACTTGGTACGTTTCTTGAACTTAAAAACAACTACCTTGTCATCTCTGCCATGCGCCAAAACCTCGGCCGTAACTTTCGCGCCGACTACGTAAGGTTTGCCGACATCGAATTTATCATCGCCGCTCACCATTAAAACCTTATCAAAATCAATCTGCTTACCGACTTCAGCATCTAAAAGAGGAATCCTGATAACCGATTTCTCCTCGACCGGGAACTGCATTCCGCCTGTTTCAACTATCGCTTTCATCGCTTCTCCTTAACTATTAGAAATGTTTTTATATTACAAAAATCGGCCTTTGGTCAAGGCCTTTGCCGCACAAACTACTTTTTTTAACATTTAACGGGCTAAAAAGTTGCCCCTTATTTTTTCTCTCTGTCGAAATAAATATTTTTACCGGTAGCCGAGAGCGGAATCCCCATAACGAAATCCCAGTCGACTATGCCGGTATTTCGGGCCGCGACTCCGACCCGGTACATTATCCGGTTATCCACGTTCATCATCTGAGCTGTTTTAACCGCCGAACCCAGCGCGATACCGAAATCCAGATGCCGCAAGGCGCAAATCGGTCCATAAAAATGACCATTGGATTTGGGGGCTTTCTTTAGATCATCGCAGTTCGCGAAACCGCAAGCGCCGCAATCCAGGTTTACTGTTGACGCATTTTTCAGACCAATTAAAACGACAACCGGCGAATTTTTAACATTGCTCGAATCGCGATCAAAATCTTTCTTGCCGGTCTGCTTGCCGAACTCGATCATCTTTTGGGCCAAGCCCCGGACTTCCCCTTTCGACAATATTTTTATTTCAATAAAATCTTGCCCCCTGGATTTAGGCGCGGTCCTGGCTGCCAGTTCCATTAATCTGGCAACTTCCAGCAGATGCTGGTTGTAATCGTTTTCAGCCAAATTTCACCTCAAATTCTGTATTTCTCAGTGATATTCATATCATCCTTGATATCTATCACCTGAAATTCCTCGGGGTGTAAAGACGTATCCCGAATCAAATCGATTGTGATCCCCAGTTGCCGCTCAAGCTTGGCGATACGGTTGGCCGAACTGCCGGTTACCAGATCGATAACCTGCGAGGAGGCCACCAACTGATAATGCCCCTTGCCGCGGTCCGCCGAGGCTCTTTTAAACCAGCGTTCGATTTTCATGGCAATCGATTCTTTCGACAACACCCGACCTACACCCGAACAAATCGGGCAAGGATCGGACAATGTATGCATATATGACGGCCTGACCCGCTGGCGGGTCATCTCAATCAAGCCCAAATCCGATATCGATGATATATAAGTTTGTGATCGATCTCGTTTCAGAGCGTTTTTAAACTCCTCGAAAACCTTACGCCTGTGCTCTTTATTCTCCATATCTATAAAATCGATGATTATTATACCACCGATATCTCGAAGTCTGGCCTGGCGGGCGATTTCCCGGGCGGCCATGAGATTGGTCTCAAAAATCGCGTTTTCGGGACGGGATTTGCCGGTGAAACGACCCGTATTGACATCGATTGTGACTAATGCTTCTGTTTGATCGATCACGATATAGCCGCCTTTTTTCAGCCAGACCTTGCGGCTGAACATCTTTTCGATTTCCGGCTCTATATCTTGCTCATCAAAAATCGGCGTATCGCCGGTGTATAATTCCACCCGGTCGCGAAGTTGAGGCGCGACTTCTTTTAAATATGATAAAAATTTCCTGTATTCCTTTTTATTATCAATTACGACTTTACTGACCTCGGGCGTGAATAGATCTCTGATAATGCCGGTGGTCATTTCGATATCTTTGTGGACTAAAGCCGGAGCCTGAGCGCTATCGACTTTCTTTTTCATCTTGCTCCAGAGTTTGGTAAGCAGTTTGATATCCGCGGCAAAATCCTTATGATTTCTACCCTCCGCGACAGTCCTGATTATCATACCGAAATTCTCCGGCAGAAATTCGGAGGCAATTTTGCGCAGGCGTTTTTTCTCGGCCCACGATGATATTTTCTTGGAAACACCGATATGCCTCGCCCCTGGGATCAGGACTATATACCGTCCCGGCAAAGATATTTCGGATGTAATTCTGGGCCCTTTGGTACTGATAGGTTCCTTGATAACCTGAACCAGTAATTCCTGATCTTTCTTTAAAACCGAGGCAATAGATGTATGTCTGCCGTACTTCGACCGGGTCGGCATCTCTTCGCCGTCTTTGTCGAATAAATCCAGATCGGATAGGATACTTGATTCGCCGCGATGATCCGACATATCGGAAAAATGCAGAAACCCGGCTTTTTCCAGACCAATATCGACAAAGGCCGCCTGAATCGCCGGCAAAATCGCGGTTACTTTGCCCTTATATATATCGCCAACGATCCGTTCTTTCTCCGGCCTCTCGACCAGCAGCTCGACCAGTTTGCCATCCTCTTTGATAGCAATCCGGGATTCGTAATCGCTTACGTTGACAAAAATTTCTTTGAATAATTTTCCGTTAGTTGCCGAACTTGTCTCCGGCTTTGACATGGTATCCTCTCACGAATTCAGCCGATCCCATTACGTTTTTGCCTTGCGGTTTTAACTTCTCGATAAATATGGAATTTTCTCCGCAGGCGATGGTAATGCCTTTATTAGCGCTCGATTCCGTTATTATTCCCGGTTTCGCCAGGCTATCAGAATCGATAACGGCCGTTTTCAAAATTGTCATTTTTTTTTGTTCTAAAAAGCTGTAAGCGCCCGGATAAGGCGCCAGACCCCGAATCAGATTATTAATATTCGCGGCCGGTTGCCGCCAGTCAATCAAGCCTGTCCGCGATGTTAATTTTGGCGCCGGCGTGGCTTCATTATCATTTTGCCGGGATGGCGCCAACTTCCCATCCTCCATAGCATCAATCGTTTCCAATAGTAATTCGGCTCCCCGAACCATCAGCTTATCATGCAGACTGCCAAAATTGTCCTCCGGGTCTATCTCGACTTCCTTTTGCAGAAGAATGCCTCCCGTATCGACCTTTTTATCCAACTTGAAAGTAGTCACTCCGGTTCTGCTTTCGCCATTTATCAACGCCCAATTTATCGGCGCCGCGCCTCGGTATTGGGGCAAAAGCGAGGCGTGAAGGTTTATCGATCCCAACCTGGGTAATGAGTAAACCGCTTCCGGTAAGATTCTAAACGCGACAACCGCTATAAGATCGGGTTTGAAGTTTTTGAGTTCATGTATGAACTCCGGGTCTTTTAAATTTGCCGGTTGTAACACCGGTAAACCCAAGTCAAAACCAATCCGTTTAACGGCGGATTGTGATATTTTGCGCCCGCGGCCGCGAGGTTTATCAACAGCCGTCACGACGGCTATAATTTCATGCCTTGAGGCATGGAGTAATTCGAGCGATTTTGCCGCGAACTCCGGAGTCCCCATAAAAACCAGCCGCATCAGATCTCTTCACCGGCCTTAATTTTCTTCAGCTTGCCCTTGATTAAGTTACGCTTAATCGATGACAGGTGGTCAATGAACAGCTTGCCATTGAGATGATCTATCTCGTGTAACAGCACCCTGGCCATCAAGCCTTTACCCTCGATAATAAGCTCCTTGCCGTCAAGATCGACGCCGGAAATCACCGCTTTTTCCGGCCTTTCGATATCCTGATAAAGTCCGGGAAACGAAAGACAGCCTTCCTCTCCTACCATTGAACCGGAAATTTCCGCGATCTCCGGATTGACGATTATAATTGGCTCTTTCACGACATCAAAATACGACAGGTCAATAGCGAAAAATCTCTGATTAATACCAACCTGGTTGGCGGCCAGGCCAAGACCTTTGCCGTATTTCATGGTCAGAATCGTTGATTTCAGGATATCGACTAAATTACCGTCGATATTGTCGATTTTTGCCGATAATCGTCTCAGGACTTCATCGCCATAGATACTGATTGGCAGTACTTTAACGCTAATTTTATTCCACCTTACCCGCGATCGCGCTTTTCAGAAACTCAATCTTCAAATCATCGCCGAATTTCAATACGACTTTGTTTTCTTTTTCGTCGATACCCCAAACAGTACCGAACATCCCGCCATTGGTGACGACCTTATCGCCCTTTTTAATAGCCGATAACATGGCCTGGTGTTGTTTCTGTTTTTTCTGTTGTGGTCTTATCATAAATAAATAGAAGACCACGAAGATCAGGATAAACGGCAAAAACACCATCAGCGGATTTCCGCCGCCTTCTCCACCCGGCTGTGCCATCAATAAATACTGCATCAAAACACCTTTCTTTTTCAAATTATATCAAACCTTTAATATAATGATATAATTTCCCGATAAACAAGACAAAATTCATCATAACCAATTAAATCTTTTATATATAACAGATATTTCGCCCGAATAGTTTTGAATAGTTATCAAAATCCGGCTTAAATATAAAAGATTTTTTGGTATATATTAAACCGGTGTTTTTAACATGATTAATAGGTTGAGGTTGCATTATTGACTTAGTACAGTTCTTCAACCCCTTTGGCAAGGTCTTTCAACGTTTGCTGACGGAAAATCGCGTATCTTTGTTCCTCTATTGCCTGACGGATTCGGCGAATAAGGTCAATATAAAAATATAAGTTATGGGCGGTTGTCAGACGTGAGCCCAGAATCTCGCCGACAGATAACAAATGACGAACATAGGCTCGGGTATAATTACGACAAGCCGGGCAGCCGCATTCCGGGTCGATTGGCCGAAAATCTTCCGCGTAAATCGCGGCTTTAATCGTCATCTTGCCGAAACGGGTAAATATTGTGCCGTTTCTGGCGTTGCGGGTTGGCATTACGCAATCGAACATGTCGATTCCGTAATTGACGCAATCAAGAATATCCTCCGGCGTGCCCACGCCCAGCAGATGCCGCGGCTTGGAATCGGGCAGAAGCGGCGCCAACAGGTTAAGTATCCGAATCAGGTCTTCTTTCGGTTCGCCCACCGATAATCCGCCAATCGCCAGGCCCGGAAAATCTATCGATACTATATCTTCCAGGCACTGCCGCCGAAGGTCCTCATAAATCGAACCCTGAATAATGCCAAACAAGACTTGATCCGCCGGATTTTCAAGCCATTTATCTTTGGCTCTTTTTACCCAGCCTAAAGTTCGTTCGGCGTCTTTGGCCGCTTGATGTTTTTCAGCGGGATAGACCGTGCAGACATCGAGGGGCATGGTAATATCGGCGCCGAGTTTGCGCTGTATTTCCACCACATTTTCCGGGGTAAACAGATGTCGGGAACCATCGATATGAGATTGAAATTCCACGCCGAGGTCGGAGATTTTATTCAATGCCTTTAAAGAAAATACCTGATAGCCGCCCGAATCGGTCAAAAGCGGCCGGTCCCAACCGCTAAATTTGTGCAGTCCCCCGGCTCTGGCGATTAAATCAGCCCCGGGGCGTAAATATAGATGATAGGTATTGCCGAGGATTATCTCGGCGCCCAACTCTTTTAATTCGCTATGTGATTGGGTTTTCACCGAAGCCTGCGTCCCCACGGGCATAAACACAGGCGTATTAAATTCACCGTGGGCGGTTTTTACTACGCCGGTTCTGGCAAAACCATCTTTGGCTTTAAGTTCGAAATTAAATACGCTTATTTTTTCTCCAAAGTCAGGCCATAGTAGCCATGAAGTTTCGACAATCCGGACCAATATTGACGGGCATTAGTGCCATACACCAGCGGATCGATTTTCTTGATATCGAGCCGGCCGTTTTCATCCAGCACTTCTTCATCCACATGAGTGGCCACGATTTCCGCGATGAATATATGATGTGAGCCTAAATCAAGCGATTTCCGCACCTGACATTCCAGATTTAAAGGAGATTCCTTAATTAGCGGCGATTTAACTTTTTGAGCCGGTTCCTGAGTCAGGCCCGTCTCTTCCCATTTGTTATAATCTTTCCCGGAATGATTACCGCAGAAATCCACCACTTTCAGTAAAGCGGCCCCGGTGACATTAACCACGAATTCACCACTATCTTTTATCAATTTAAAAGAGTATCGATTTTCTCTGACGGATATCGACAACATCGGCGGTTGTGAACAGACTATCCCGCACCATGAGACGGTCATGATATTCGGGTCTTTGGTGAAACCGCCACAGGTGACTAAAACCGCCGGCAATGGTACTAACATAGTTGAAGGCGCTAAAATTTTTTTGGCCATTTATTCCTCTTTCGCGTTCTCTCCGAAATAGATATATCTCTCTATCAGCTTGACCCAATCGGACCAGCGTTGATCGGGCCGTCTGGATTTGTTCATGACTTTTGTTATACCGCCTACTCTCGAATCGAGCAGATCGAGTATGTATAGAATATTAGCCTCGAGAGTCTGCGGCAGTACCGGCGAGGCCTGCTCGTATGTCCCCTGATGAGATAAAATCAGATGGCGAATCAGCTTTTTCTTTTCGGCGGGAAAATCCTGTAATCGCCTGATTTTATCGCAAATTATCCGGTCGGCAATCACTATATGACCGATCAATCTGCCCTCATCCGTGTAATCGAAAAAATTGTCCAATGAATATGTGTATGTTTTGCCTATATCGTGAAGTAACGCGCCGGATATTAATAGATCCTTATCCAATCCCCGGTAAATATCGCACGCCGCCAGACTTAGGCGGGTTACATTTAAAGTATGTTCGGCCAATCCGCCGATATATGAGTGATGCCATAATTTAGCCGCGGGGGTATAAGCAAATTCTCGCCGCAAAATACCATCATTGAATACTTCACCTAAAAGGCTCTGATAATGAATATCCTTAACGCCCGCGATGATTTCATCGATTTCTCCAAGCATAGCCTGGGGATCGTTAGGACCTCTGGGCAAAAAATCAGTCGGGTCGATATTCGCCCTGGCAACTTTCTCCATAGATATTACAGTTATTTGCGGCATCTCCTTATATGTTCCGACTTTGCCTTCAACCCGGACGATATTACCCGGATTCATTGTCTGGAAATAGTCATCCGCGCCTTCCCAGCAAACTCCGCCGATTCGGCCTGTCTTATCGCCAAATTCGAGGCTTAGGTATTTACGGCCGTTATATTCTCTGGCCTCCAGTTTGCGGATTACGAAAGCGTCGTTGACATCCTGGCCGGAAACGAGCTGATTTACCCAAATCTCTTTCACCTAACGATTCTCCTTAATCATTGCGAATATCTAATTTCGCATAATAAACAATTTTTAGCGAAAGTAAAACAATTTTCAATAAGGCCCGTATAATCGGCAATATCTTAAAGAAAGGCCTTGTTAAGAATTAAACCTTCCGATATAATTGAATGCGATGAAAATTCTGTGGAAATATGTGATCAAAGAATTAACGGTTCCCTTTATTTTCGGCCTGGCGGTTATCACTTTTGTTTTGTTGATGGATTTCATTTTAGACGTACTCAACAAAATCATCAACAAAGGCTTACCGGCGCCGGTAGTACTGGAGGTATTTGCCTTAAGCCTAGCCTGGATGCTGGCGCTGTCGGTTCCGATGGCGGTTTTAATCGCCGCTTTGATGGGTTATGGCCGGTTATCGGCCGATAGCGAGATAATCGCGTTTAAAGCGTGCGGCGTATCGCTTTATAACCTGATCATGCCGGGTTTGCTTCTGGGCGCGGTACTTTCGGTCTTTTTAATCTGGTTTAATGACCAGGTTCTGCCGGAAGCCAACCATCGAGCCCGCCTTTTGATGTCGGACATCACACGCAAAAAACCGACCTGGAATCTCGAGGAGAATATTTTCCTCGATTATTTCGATGGCTATCATATCCTGGTCCGCCATGTTAACAATGAGACCTCGAAAATCAGCGATGTGACGATTCTGGAACACAAAGACCCCAACGCGCCGAGGACAATCACCGCCAAAACCGGCGATATCAAATTCTCCAGCGACGGGTCCAAACTAATTATGGATTTGTACGATGGCGAAATTCATGAACCTGACCCGGATAATCCCGAACGTTATCGGCGCATAAATTTCAAAAAACAGACATTGCTGATCGAAGGGGCATCGACCGAACTGGTGCGTTCATCATCCGGCGCCAGAGGCGATAGAGAGATGCCGATAAAAATGATGGTTAATGAAAACAAAAAGTATCAGCTTCGGGCGGACAGCAGCCAGGCCCAAATTGACAGTTTAATCAGCGATGATCTGAATCAATTGCTCGCCGTTAATATTGTCAAAAGAAAACGACCGGATGAAGATATTATCGCTTTCTCATTGGCTAAAGCCTCCAAGGGGGCTAAAGATTTGCTGAGCAAGATTGAATACCAGTCCCGAAATATTAAAACATACAAGCGTCAGATAAACTCCCGCGAGGTTGAAATTCATAAGAAATTTTCAATCCCGGTAGCCTGTATCGCATTCATACTTCTGGGAGCTCCTCTGGGGGTAATGACCAGAAAGGGCGGTATGGCTACCAGTATCGGTTTATCGCTATTGTTTTTTATAATATACTGGGCGTTTTTAATCGGCGGCGAGGAGTTGGCCGACCGGATGTATTTATCCGGGGCACTGTCGATGTGGCTGCCGAACATCATAATCGGCGGGGCCGGTATTATTTTAATCTATTTCGTAAATAAAAGGACGACCGTCGAAAGCTTTAATTTTATAATTAAAATCCTGCCCGGATCCAAAAAGTGAAGATTATCGATAAATACATACTGGGAAGATTTTTAAAAATACTCGGCCTGGCCCTGTTATCATTTATCATCGTTGTCGTAATTGTCGATCTCATAGAAAATATAGATAAATTCATTGATAATAAAGCGCCTTTTAAGCTCGTAGTATTATATTATTTTTATTACACGCCTTTTATACTAATCCTGGCTTTGCCCGTAGCCACATTATTATCAACGATGTTTACGATTGGCTCTCTGGCCAAGTATCATGAACTTGAGGTTATGAAAGCAACCGGATTGTCATTGTACCGTATGTCGCTGCCGATTTTAATTACCGGTTTTATTATCTCCCTGGCAACCATAGTATTTTCCGATTTCGTCATGGTACCGGCCGATATCGAAAAGGACCGGATTAAAAAAGAAGATATAGAAAAACGGGCGCCGGCGGATGAACGACTGAGACAGAATGTCATTAAAGCCGGCCGGGACGGCTGGATTGTGTTCGCTCGTAGATACGATGAGAGAACCGACCAGGGCGAGCAAATCGTCATTCAGCAAATCGAATCGAACCAGATTAAAGTGGCTATTAAGGCCAACGACATGTTCTGGGCGGATTCAGGCTGGGTATTAACCGGAGTAACCAAACGCGTATTCGAATCCGGCAATGAGACTGAGTTCATGACATACGACACGCTATTCGCCGGTTTCCTGCCGCATACCCCATCTATAATGCGCTATAGACAAAAAGCTCCGCGCGACGCCCGCTTTTTCGAATTGCTGGAAATGATTAAACTAAAAAAATGGATGAGACAGGATACAGCCCAGGATCTGGTTGAACTTTATCTCAAAATCAGTTTTCCATTCTTCAACTTCATTATAATTATACTGGGGATTCCTCTGGCGGCCAATCCCCGGAGGTCAGGCGGTTCGGTCGGTTTTGGTTTGAGCATTATTATTAGCTTTATTTATTTCGTTATTTTAAGAGCAGGCCAATCCTTCGGCTATAATCACGACCTGCCGCCTTTTCTGGCGGCGACAATCGGTAATATTATTTTCCTCATAGTTGGCCTGGCTATGTTCGTAAAAGCCAGGAAATAAATTCCGGCTTATAAACTTGATCGATAGGTGATATTGCGGCCCGCTATCAGGCCGGATTAATGATCGGTCGGCAGCCTGATTATAGCTTATGAACTTCGGTAGCCAGAGGCCCTTTGGGTCCCTTTATGAAGTTATATTCCACTAATTGTCCCTGAATAAGAGACTTGTAGCCTTCTTCTTTAATCACTGTGTAGTGGACAAAAACATCGGTATCCTCGTTTTCACGCTTGATAAAACCGAATCCCTTTTTGTCATTAAACCACTTTACAACGCCTGTCGGCATGAAAAAAACCTCCTTGGGAATGTAAATATTCTCCTTTAATTGTCGGTAAATTTTTGATCCGCTTGATTCGGTTTAATAAAAAGGTAAAAAAAAGCCTCAACTGTTTCAGTCGAGGCTCAGACTTTTGAAAAAGTAACTAATAAAGTTCGGACAGGTCGTAGCGAAGCGTGACCTGTCTGCTAAATACATGTCGGGTCACGCCCTGTCGGGCAACGACCAGACATAACATCCATTACTATTTCGCTTTTTAGCATTTTATCAATAACCTCAGCCTCAACTGTTTCAGTCGAGGCTTCGGTACAAAACAAGGATTATTCTATTAATTATGTCAGGTGCCCATTTCCCAGGATGATAGATATCGTTTCTGTTCGGGCGTCAATTTATCGATATTCACGCCCATAGATTTCAGTTTCAACATGGCAATTAAATCATCGATCTTCTTAGGTATGGCATAAACCTTGCGTTCCAATTTATCGCCATTGTTCAAGAGATATTCGGCGCCAAATGCCTGGTTGGCGAAACTCATATCCATCACGGAAGCCGGATGGCCCTCGGCGGCCGAGAGATTAATCAGCCTTCCTTCGCCTAAAAGGTATATTCTCTTTTTGCCGGGCAACAAGTATTCTTCGACGTTCGGACGGATTTTCCTGACCGATTTAGCCATCTTTTTCAAAGCGGCGATATTAATTTCGACATTAAAGTGACCCGAGTTGGCAACTACCGCTCCGTCTTTCATTAATGGGAAATGCTGCTTGTTAATAACATTGATGTCACCCGTGATCGTAATGAAAATATCGCCTATACGGGCCGCCTTACTCATCGGCATAACCCTGAAACCATCCATAGTCGCTTCCAGGGCTTTCAGAGGATCGACCTCGGTCACTATCACATCAGCGCCCATGCCTTTGGCTTTGCCGGCTACTCCGCGGCCGCACCAGCCATACCCGGCAACGACGATTGTCGAGCCGGCTAACAGCACATTGGTGGCCCGTAAAATGCCATCGAGCGTGGATTGACCGGTGCCATAGCGGTTGTCGAAAAAGTGCTTGGTCTTGGAATCGTTAACGGCGACCATCGGGAACAAAAGCACGCCTTTTTGTTCCATGCTTTTCAGACGGATAACGCCCGTGGTAGTCTCCTCGGAGCCACCGATAATATTTTCCGCCTGTTTTTTTCTTTTGGTATGAAGCTGGCTGACTAAATCGGCGCCGTCATCCATCGTAATCAGCGGATTGGCATCAAGACAGCTATTTATGTGACTGTAATAAACTTTGTTCGATTCCGCGCGGATAGCAAAGACGGGAATCTTATAATCTTTAACCAGCGACGCCGCCACGTCATCCTGGGTCGACAGCGGATTCGAGGCGCACAGGTACGGTTCCGCGCCGCCGGCTTTCAGAGTGATCATCAGGTTGGCCGTTTCGGTCGTTACATGTAAACAGCAGGCAAGTTTCACGCCTTTCAATGGTTTCTGTTTCGAAAATCGTTGGCGAATCAGGCGCAAGACCGGCATGAATTGCTCGGCCCATTCGATTCTTAGTTTGCCGCCGGGGGCTAACTTAATATCTTTGATATCATATTTCATAATCAGGCATCCTTTAACAGGTCTTTAACTTTATTGGTTTTCTCCCAGGTGAACTCTTTTTCCTCACGGCCAAAATGACCATAAGCTGCGGTTTTCCTGTAAATCGGGCGTTTCAGATTCAAGTAATCTATAATTCCCAGCGGCGTAAGAATGAAATGTTTCTTCACGAGTTGAGTCAAGCGGGCATCGGGTACCCTTCCCGAATTACGCGTATTAATCAACACGCTGACCGGTTGGGCGACCCCGATAGCATAGGCCAATTGGACATGACAGACATCCGCCAGTTTCGCGGCTACGATATTTTTGGCGATATGGCGCGCCATATATGACGCCGAACGGTCGACCTTGGTCGGGTCTTTGCCCGAAAACGCGCCGCCGCCGTGAGCCGCCGAACCCCCGTAAGTATCGACTATAATTTTGCGCCCGGTCATACCGGTATCTGATTGCGGCCCGCCGATAACGAATTTGCCGGTCGGGTTCACCAGGTATTTGGTTTTATTATCGAGATATTTTTTGGGCACGGCCGCCAACGCGACTTTTTCGATTATTTCCTCTTTGGCCCTATTAGTTATTTTTTTACCGGTTTTATCGAGAATATCGTCGGTATGCTGACAGGAAAGCAGCACTGTATCAACCCGTTTGGGTTTGCCATCCTCGAATTCAACCGTCACCTGGGACTTGCCGTCGGGACCGAGGTACGGTAATATTCTTTTCTTGCGAACGGTCGCCAGCCTGGCGGTGAGCTTATGAGCCAGCATTATCGGTAAAGGCATCAGTTCTTTCGTTTGATTGGTGGCGAAACCAATCATCAAGCCCTGATCGCCGGCGCCGCCTTTATTTACGCCCTGGGCTATATCAGGCGACTGCATGCCAATCGCGTTTAGGATCGAACAGGTTTTGTAATTGAAACCATACTTGGCGTCGGTATAGCCGATTTCCTTAATCAGATTGCGCACGAGGCCGGGAATATCGACATATGTTTTGGTGGTTATTTCACCGCCGACTATAACCAGTCCGACCGTGATAAATGTTTCGCAGGCGACCCGGCCGGCTTTGTCATGTCTTAATACCTCATCAAGAACAGCGTCCGAAATCTGGTCGCAGACCTTATCTGGATGTCCTTCAGTCACAGATTCAGAGGTAAATAAGAAGTTATTCTTGGGCATCTATCCTCCAACGTTAAGTTATCTCTGTCACACGATCAGCCGACAGGATAATTGACTGCCGGCTTCTACGAAATTTTACTCTTATCGATATTTATCAATTATCGTCAGCCAAATTTAATATTTAAAATTAACTATTGCAAGTATAAACAGTCTTGAGTATGAAAACAAATGAAAACTAATAGGATTTAATAACCTATTTCAGAACTATCGCCCAAATTCAATTTGTGATAATGCCCAATATATGATGAGTTGTTGCCAATTAGCGATGATTCCAAAAGACAATTCCTGACTTCCGCCCGTGATGAAATAATCGAATCTTTAATAACACTCGATTCGATGATCGCCCCCTCGGCTACGCTCACATAGGGTCCAATAACGGAATTCGTTATCCTGGCCGAAGGCGAGATATATACCGGCGGAATAACTATCACATCAGGATGGCTGTCTATCGTTTTGATTTGCGTCAAGAGATAGCGATTAGTCGCCAGCAGCGTCTCTTTCTTGCCGCAATCGTACCAGCCCTCGACATTGAATGTCGTCATCTTGCACTTATGCTTCAACATCAAGCCCAGAGCGTCGGTCAGTTGATATTCCCCCTTCGTCGTGATATTCTTAGCCACCATTTCCTCAAGGCAGCGATTGAATAATTCGGTCGATTTTATATAATATAAACCGACCAGCGCCATATTCGATGTCGGGTTTTCCGGCTTCTCGACAAGTTTGGTGATAAACTTGCCATCCGTTTCCGCGATGCCGAAACGGCGCGGATCATCCACCACTTTCGTGCCGATAGAGTCATATTCGCTTTTTAGAACATCGCTCAAATTCATTTCGAATATCGTGTCCCCCAAAATTATCAGTACCGGCTCATCTACTATATGCTCTTGAGCCAGATGGATAGCCCAACCCAGGCCCTTAAGCTCCTTCTGTTCTACGAAACTGGCTTTGATATTATAATTTTTCGTGACATAATCAATTATCATGTCGCCTAAAAAGCCCACTACAATCACGATATCTCGAATATTGAACGCGATCAGCTCATCTATAATATGCCCAAGGATGGGCTTACCCGCGACATGTAACAAAGCTTTTGGCGCCGTATGCGTATGCGGCTTGAGGCGAGTACCTATGCCCGCGGCTGGAATTATCGCTTTCATATTTTCTCCTTAACTTCAGCTAAGTTCCTTTTTTAACAATTCTATCAGATCGATAGGCGTCGGATCCTGATGATTTATCAAGGCCAGGTAATATGACGCGAAATCGGCTATTTGAATTTGCGAAAATATTCGAGATAACAAACTTTCCCCCCTGGAAAATAGTTCCACTACCTCGACACCCTTATTTTTCAAAATCCGCCCTACTATATCCATACGGCGGGCGATCTGAGGGTGATCGGCGTCATCTCTTAAAATTAACACTATATATTTATCGGTTATCGATGGAGCAAGTTCCCAGCCAACTAATTCATTATGGTTGAATTCGGGGAACACGCCGCAAAACGCGAGTTGTTTGCTGTTTTCACCTATTTGACCTTTGAATCGCAAAGCGACCGTATCAAAATAATCCGGGCCGGAATAAATTAGTACAATTTTTCCGGCAAGTTTAATTGCCAATTCATAAGCGGTATTATTCGGAGATTCAAACGAGTAATCTTTTGACCACTCCTTAAGCATATGCGAACATTTATCCAGATCGTCGCTATAGTCTTTGCATAAGCCTAATCTTTCGAAAGCTATCAAAAGCGGCGTAAACGAATAGCCCAGAGCCGCTCGCGGCATCATACCCGATGGTATTTTAATTACCGGGACATTATTTTCCCGCGCCATATCGGTAAGCTTGCCGCCGGCTGAGATACATAATATAGAACTTCCTTTTTCTGAAGCTGTCTTAAATGCCGATAGTGTTTCTTCGGTACCGCCTGAGTAACTCGAACAAATAACCAAAGAATCTTGACCGGCGAAGTCCGGGATATCGTAATTTCGATGAATTATAAACGGAACCGGCAGTTCGGTTTTCAGAAAACTCCTCAGCAAATCTCCACCAATTGCCGATCCCCCCATCCCGGCTAAAATGATATTCCTAAAACTTTTTTCCGGTAATCGGCCTAAATCGGCCTTTTGACCGATTTTTATTCCTTCGGTGATTTGGCGATGGAAATTGACAATATTGCCGTACATATTATGCTTATCAAATTCTTTTAGCGATATATCAACCATGATTTTCTCCCTTAATGAAGTCGACGAAAGGAATTACATCGGGGAAACTTGACCTTACTTCCTTTGCCAGATAAGCTTCGACTTCAAAGGCCGTCTCCATACGACAGGCATTTTTAGCCAGTTCCTCTGCCTTTTTAAAACCAATATCGCGGATTATTCGCTTGATCAGGCTGGTTGAAATATAACTAGTGGACAGTTCGTCAATCCCCAAACCGACCAGCAGAATTATCGCGTACGGGTTGGATGATAATTCGCCGCATAAGCCGACTTTTATGTTATGTTTATGGCCGGCTTTGATCGTCTGATCGATCATTTTTAATACCGCCGGATGGAAGCTTTGATATAAATGAGTGAGAAGTTTATTAGTCCGATCAACCGCCAAAACATATTGAATAAGATCATTAGTCCCGATTGAAAAGAAATCCACCTCTTTAGCCAGATGTTCGGCTATCAATACCGCTGACGGCACTTCTATCATAATCCCCAGAGGGATATCTTCTTTAAACTTAATATCCTGCGCCGCCAGTTCGGTTTTGCATTCTTCGATAAGCCGTTTGGTTTGCCTGACCTCATCCAGGTTGGAAATCATCGGCAGCATAATCCCCAGCTTACCATGAATCGATGATTTTAAAAGCGCTTTTAATTGTACTTTGAATATATCCGGATAATCGAGACAAAAACGTATAGCGCGCCAACCCAGAAACGGATTGGGATCGACTGACTGGGCGCTGCTGACGCTGAATTTATCGCCGCCAAGATCGAAGGTCCTGATCAGAACCGGGGCGCCGTTCATTTTTTGTAAAATCGATTTATACGCCTTATACTGCTTATCGAAATCCGGTATCACATCATCGGTTAAAAACAGATACTCCGTGCGGTACAAGCCTATACCTTCGGCGCCCGATTTCAGCACCCGATTGGTTTCGGCGGGCAGCTCGATATTATTAAAAACCATAACCCGACGGCCATCGCGGGTTATCGCCGGCTCGTCCTTTATCATCGCCAGATCGGAATTTAAATCAGCCAGTTTTTGCTGACGGCGGCGGAAATTTTTAACTATTTCATCTTCCGGATTGATAATTAGCTTGCCCGTGTAGCCATCCAAAATAACTCTGTCGCCCGAATTGACCATCTCCAAACCCGAGACGATGCCGACGACGGCAGGCAAACCTAATGATTTGGCCAGAAGCGATGTATGCGATGTCACGCCGCCTACTTCCATGGCAAAGCCGACTTTTTTGCGCACCGAAAAGCCCAGAAGATCGCCCGGCGAAAGGTATCTGGCGATAACGACAGTCGGTCCACCGACATCCTCTACCGCGGATTTCTTCGCGCCTTGAAGAACGCTTATCAGCCTGGTGCCGACCGAATTGATATCGAGAATTCTGTCTTTAAGGTATGGATCAGATGATTTCGATAGTTGTTTCACTACAATATTTATTTGTTGATAATATAAATATGCCGCTTGCAGATGCTTTGATTCTATCAGTTCGATTACCTTGGCGTTAATAATTTGATCATCCGCGATCATTGCCTGGGCTTCGAACATTCGCGCGTACTCCGGCCCCAGCCTTTTACCTACCGATTCCGCGAGATGGAGCAAGTCTTTCTTGACCCGCTCGATCGCTTGCTTGAAATCGTGAATCTCTTTTTGCGCGCGGCCGGCCGCGATCGGGATCGGTTTGATATCGAGCTTGTCTTTCTGAAGAACCACGGCTCGGCCGATCACGATACCGGGTGAGGCGGCTACGCCTTTAAGCGATTTAGATTCCTTCGTCATGGCCATTTATTCTTCACCGAATTTTGTCTGAAACACTTTCACCAGGGCTTCAAGAGCCTGTACTTCGTCATCGCCATCGGCGGTTATTAATATCTTCGAGCCTTTTTCGGCCGCCAGCATCATCACGCCCATGATGCTTTTACCATTGACCTCGAGGTTGCCCTTTTTAAAAAATATCTCGGCTGAAAACTGACTGGCCGTCTTAACCAGTTGAGCGGCCGGCCTGGCATGCAAACCTAATTTATTGATAATTGTAACTTCCCGCGTGACCATAGTCAAGTCCTTGCCAGATAATTGCCAGGTTGTCTCGTTACCAAACCCGCCAGTTCAAGTTTCAAAAGCATTGCCGAAAGTTTGGCCGATGTTAAACCGAGGGTTCTCGCCAATTCATCAAACTGCAAAGGCCCTCTACCGATTAAATCGCACACTCTCTGTTCGTCCGGTTCGAGAGCGATTTCCACCGGGCGCTGTCTTATCTCGGTTTGATTTCTTTGAGCCGAGATATCCCAGCCGATTGATTCAAGTATATCATCGGCCGATGTCGCCACGAAAGCACCTTGTTTGATCAAATTAATCGTGCCATCGCTTTTGGGATTATCGGCCTGCCCGGGTACGGCAAAGACGTCGCGGCCCTGGTCCACCGCCAGATTCGCCGTAACCAAAGCCCCCGACCTGGCGGCCGCTTCGACCACCAGCACCGCCTGCGCCAGACCGGAAATAATCCTGTTACGGCGCGGGAAATTGAACTTGTCCGGCTGAGTGCCAAAAGGAAATTCCGATATCCAAAAACCGTGTTCGAGTATCTTATCGGCCAAATCGCGATGATTGCCCGGATATATAATATCGATACCACAACCGAATACGGCTCCGGTGGCGCCGCCGACATCTATCGCGGCTTGATGCGACTGAGCGTCAATGCCCCAGGCCAATCCTGAAATAATAATCAATCCGCGAGCGGCCAAATCTGAAGTAATTTTAGCCGCCATACTTTTACCATAAGCGGTCGGTGTTCTCGACCCGACAACCGCTATCGCCGGTCTGCCCAGATATTCCAGTTTACCTTTTAAATATATAACCGGCGGCGGCGAATAAATATTCGCCAGTTGATCGGGATACGCGGTTTGCCCCAGGCATATGATTTTGACATCCAATTGAGCGGCATTCTCAAGAATCTCATCGATTTTATGCCAGTTTTCGAATTCTGTAATCTGCCTGATTTGAGAATCCGTTAAATTACATTCTTTCAAGAATTCCCGGTCAGCGTTGGATTTCAGGCTGTCATAATCATGATACCGCTTGATTAATTTCTGATATTTGGCGGGGCCAATACCATTGGTCAATGAAAGCATCAAGGCGAATCTGGTATCGACTTCGGCCACGCTATCCTCCGAAAACCATATTAGTAATGATATTAAGCAAATCGTTGACGTTTTCGCCGGTGACCGCGGATATTTTCAGCCATTTGTCGGGCCAGGAATTGAATACCTCACGTGCCGGTTGATCCAAAAGATCGATTTTATTGATGACCACTACGGATGGCTTTTCCAGAAGGTCCGTATCGAATAAGCCCAGTTCGGCGCGAAGCATATCATAGGAAATTTGAGGGTCTTCTTCCAGGCATTCGATCAAGAAGACCAAGACCCTGGTCCTCTGAATATGCCTGAGAAATTCCAGCCCTAGACCTTTGCCGGCGTGAGCCCCTTCTATAACACCGGGAATATCGGCTACCACGAAATTACGGTATTCCGATGTCCTCACTATTCCCAGGTTGGGTACCAGCGTTGTAAATGGATAGTCGGCGATTTTGGGCCTGGCATCGGAAATCCTGGCCAAAAGCGTGGATTTACCGGCGTTGGGATAACCGACAAGGCCGACATCGGCGATAAGTTTCAGTTCCAGTACCAGCTTACGATACTGACCGGGTCGTCCGGGCAAAGCTTTCCGCGGCGCCTGATTTGTGGCTGACTTAAACCGGGTGTTGCCTTTGCCGCCCTTGCCGCCTGAAGCGACAATTGCCGGATTTTCTCCGGGCTTCAAATCGACTATAAGTTCGCCCGTGTTCAAATCTTTTACCAATGTTCCCGGTGGTAATTTTATAATCAGGTCCTGGCCGCCTAAGCCCGACTTATTCGCCTTGCCGCCATCGCCGCCAGCTTCAGCTTTAAACACTTTCTTATATCTAAAATCCAGCAAAGTCGACATGTTCTCATCGGCAATTACCAAAATATCGCCGCCTTTGCCGCCATCGCCGCCATCCGGACCGCCTTTCGGCACATATTTTTCCCGGCGAAAACTCACATGCCCATTACCGCCGTTGCCGGCCTGCACTTCGATTTCAGCATGATCGACAAACATCGCTTACTGACTGATATACAATTCTTGAATGAGTGATTTAAGTTCTTGAAGCTGTATATCGCGGTGAAGTTTACCTTTACTGGCGTAAGAAATCTGGCCGGTTTCCTCGCTGACTATGATAGCGAAAGCGTCGGTTTCCTCGGTCGCGCCGATAGCAGCCTTATGTCGCATCCCGTGAAGACGGTTGTAGGCCGGGTTTTGCGATAAAGGCAAAGTGCAGCTGGCCGCTATCATCTGATTGCCTTTGATAACCACCGCGCCATCATGCAAGGGCGTGTAGGGAGTGAATATGCTTTGAAGTAACTCCTGCGATACGGTGGCATTTAGCATCTTGCCGCTTTCGATAATATTGGTCAACTTGACATTGTTTTCCAAAACAATTAACGCGCCATAATGCGTCTCCGCCAGCTTCTCAACCGCCCTGATAATATCATCAACCGCGCCTTTGGATTCGCTTCTCAAAATCAGCCTTAATAGCCGATTCTGTCCGAACCGGGCGAAAGCGCGCCTGAGTTCCGGCTGAAGGATTACTACTATAACAATTATACCTACAGTCGCTATATTCGAAATAAACCATGTTACCATAGAGAGATCAAGCCAAAACGCCACCAAAGCCACGGTAAAAAAGAACACCAGACCTATCAGAAGCTGGATTGACCGCGCGCCTCGCAATAGAAGTAAAAAACGATAAAAAAAGTAGCCGACAATAAGGACATCTATTAGATCAATTAAAGTGAATTTTAAAAAACCGATATTGAATAAGGTCATTATTCGGCCTCGGTTATCTTTCTAATTATAGTCATAGCTCGTACAGTCTGTAACACGTCGTGAACCCTGATAATTGAAGCACCCTTAAAGACAGCGTAAACAGCCGCCGCCAGCGACCCCTCAAGTCTTTCATCGACATCAACTCCAAGTGTCTTGCCGATAAATGATTTCCGGGACGCCCCGATTAAAACCGGATAACCCAGCCCGGCAAATTCGGGGATATGTTTGATAAGGCTGAAATTATGTTCGACCGTTTTACCGAAACCAATACCCGGATCGATAATAATCCTGTCGCGCGATACGCCCCTGGCAATCGCTCTGGATGCGGCTTTGGCCAAAAAATCCGAAATATCCTTAATCAGATTATCATAATGAATATTTAACTGCATAGTCGCTGATGTTCCTCGCATATGCATCAGGATTAAATATGAATTCGTCTCACTTGCCACGTCAGCGATAGCTTCATCATTTACCAGACCGGATATGTCATTTATAATCGACGCGCCCGCTTGACAGGCTTTTCGAGCGACTTCCGAACGCCGGGTATCGATTG
>CAZFSN010000017.1:0-14434 GCA_964521815.1 uncultured Ignavibacteria bacterium
GGAAGGCAAATAGCAGCCTTATTAGATACCGATAATAAAGTACCGGGCGTATCTTCAGGCAAATTGCGCCCTGAACTGAATGTCATTGGCCCGATCATAAAGCTCGGAAAGGAGACTCTCTCCCAACAATCGGGTGCTATGGATTTAACCGCTGGTTGGGGACACGCCGGTCAAGCGGGTGTGACCATGCCCGGAAAAGGCAAAATCGAAATCCGTAAGTATTCCAGCAAGGAGTTAAAAGCAATCGAGACAGGTTCTAAGGCAATAGGCCTGTCCCTGGATGAGGCATTACTTCAACTTGGCGAAGATACCTGTGATATCTATTTGAATGATAATGTTTACTGGCAAAATATCCCGTCAAATGTTTGGAATTACTATATCGGCGGCTATCAGGTTATCAAGAAATGGCTGAGTTATCGGGAGAAGATTCTTCTTGGCCGACCAATAACTCTTGAGGAAGTTGAATACGTGAAAGAAATGGCGCGCCGCATAGCCGCCATTATCCTTATGCAACCCAAACTTAACCATAATTATTCTGAAGTTAAAAGCAGTCTGTATTCATGGCCTATGTAATTATTAATATTTAACCTTCCCCGGATATTTCGGACACATGGTTAAGTTAGGTTTTTTTCGAAAATATACTAAAAAATACTTTGCTCAAAGCAGGTTATGTCAAATTAATTAATTAAACCTTTGTTTAAATCTTGCCCCCAATGGTATTACAAACTCTGAAGCTGAATGTAGGAAAACGGGAATGACTTTTATTTTACATCAATAAAAATCATAAATCAAATATTTTTCAAATATTACCATTGATTCAATTGCCTTTTTGGCATATAAAGTTCTTTATTATTAATGTAAAATTAAGTACCGCTAAAACGATGTCGATATAGAAATATCATTGAATGTGTGCCCATAACACATTCAATGACAAAAAGTTGTTCGTCGCGCAATTGAGTGTGTCTTCCTTTTTTAAGGAGGGGTAAATAAAAAAAGAAATTCTATTCGTCGACGATGATCCAAATATTCTAAAAAGTTTTAAAAGAATGCTTCAGAATAATTTAGATGAATGGAATCTGACTTTTAATTCAGATCATGTTGAAACTAAATACCTTCTTAGCCGAAACCGCTTCGATTTAATGGTACTTGATGTCAACATGCCCCAAAAAAGGTCTTTAGATATTGGCTGAAATTAAAGCAGAGCCCGCGACTAAGGATACCGAGGTTATTATGGTTACCGGTATGAGTGACCAGGATATAAAACGAAAATCTCTTGAGTTGGGCGCAACCGATTTGCTCAACAAACCGGTTGTTTACGAAGATCTTGTGGCACGATTTAAAAGTGTGTTGCGAATGAAATCATACCGCGATGAATTGCTTGCTCAAAATGAACGGATAGAAAAACAGCTGATTCAATTGCAAAAGATGGAAGTTATTGGCACTCTCGCCGCTGGAATTACACACGATCTTAATAATATACTTGCAAGCATTATTGGTTATAGTGAGCTTTCCGAATGTTTGTTGGATGACAACAAAATAATATCTAATCATATCTCTAAGATAAAAACGGCTGCAGAACGAGCCAGAAAACTGATACAACAGATACTTAATCTCAGTAAAAAGCATGAAGAATCCAGCCAGATTTGCTCACTGGGTTCTATTATTAATGAGTGTTTAGAACTTTTACGACCATCTATCCCGAAATATATTACGATTGATTGAGAGGAATCCAAAACTGATTTTCTTTTTGAGGCCGATACAACCCAGATTTTCCAAGTGTTTATGAACCTTTGTATCAACGCCATACACTCAATGAGAGATAAGGGATCGTTAAAAATTTCATTGGCTGAAGTAAAGATAAAAAAACCTTGCCTAACTATCCCCGATATTCAACCTGGTCTATACTTTAAATTAATGGTTACAGATACAGGAATAGGAATAGACCACGATACTCTGCAAAATATCTTCAGTCCGCTATTTACCACCAAAAGCGATAAGGGTGGTACGGGTTTAGGCTTTTCTGTGGTTCAGTATATCGTTAGTAAATATGGGGGCCAAATATCCGTTGAAAGCGCTATTGGTAAAGGCTCAACTTTCAATGTTTATTTGCCCTGCTTGAATAATGAAAAGCGACAAGCCCCAAAGAGTAAAGTGCCACGATAAACAACTATCCTGGAATTAATATTCCGGGGCATGTGTTTTCCTGTAAAAGCAAATGCAGCTTTAGTTGAATGAAGTTGTTTTTTTCAAATTAAATTAAAAACCGCTATCGGGGCCATTCACGACCTGACTTTGCCGCTAAAATACTTTATGTTTTTAAAAAATCAATTCGTTTCTATAACACCGTGCATGGATCTAACGATTATAAACATATAAACTATTTATTACCGCAATACGGGCAGACCAGCCAGTCATCCCGCATCTGAGAATTACACACGGGGCAGATTTTCCTTTGTTTCGCGCCGCAGTAAGGACAGGTATTAAACTTGATATCGATAATTCTGCCGCAACTCTTGCAAGGGACATCTATTTCCGTGGCCGGCCCTAATACGCGAAACAGTTCCTCCAGCGTGGTCGTTCCATCTTTAACTTTTGACAAGCCATCCTCGAGAAGTGTTTCCATGCCAAATGTCCTGGCCATATTGAGAAGTTCTGTTTCCCGGTAATTTGCGGTTAAAAAATGACGAAATTCCTCGTTCATCTGGAAAACCTCAAATAAACCGATCCGTCCCTGATAGCCGGTATCTCCGCATTTAGGGCAGCCGGCGCCATAATAAAGTTTATCGGGAAAATCATCTACCTGCGCGCCTATTAGATTCAGTAAATCTTTGTTATAATTTTTCGGTTCTTTGCAATTTGGGCATATTTTTCTGACCAACCGCTGGGCGAATATGCATTGAACCGCGGAAGCGACCAGATATGGTTCCACGCCCAGATGGAAAAGCCGACTGATAGTCGCGATGGTGCCGTTAGTATGAAGGGTTGTGAATACGAGATGGCCGGTCATCGCCGCCTGAAAGGCGACTTTGGCCGTTTCCAGGTCCCTGATTTCGCCGACCAGAATGACATCCGGGTCCTGTCTCAAAGCGGCCCTCAGGGTCGAGGCGAAAGTCAAATCTATCTTGGGGTGAATATGCACTTGCGAGGCTTTCTCCAGATAAAATTCGACCGGGTCTTCGATGGTTATGAAATTTTGAGAGTCCTCTAATCGATAATTAATCAGCGAATAAAGCGAAGTGGTTTTGCCGCTACCGGTAGGTCCGGTGGCGATGATCATACCTTTGGGAGTATTAACAATATTCTTCAGCCGTTCGCCGGATAGACCCCTAACCCCGATTTTTTCAAGCGTGATTATTTCGGCTCCCTTATCAAGAAGACGCATAACTATTTTTTCGCCGTTTATGGTCGGCAATGACGATACTCTGATATCTATAAATTTATTTTGGGTTTTTACCGTTATTCTACCGTCTTGCGGAACCCGTCTTTCGGCTATATCCATTTTAGCTAATATTTTCAATCGCGAAATAATCGGCATATGCAGGCTTGAAGGTATTTTTATGCGATCTTGCAGAAGTCCATCGATCCTGTAGCGTACCAGTGTACGATGAGATTTGGGTTCTATGTGGATATCGCTGGTGGATGATTTTATGGCTTCGGAGATAATAGTGTTGACCATTTTAATAGCGGGCGGCGTGGCCGATTTGGCCAATAACTGCTCGGTCGTGTTGATTTCTTCTTCATCAAGTAAAATATCTATTTCATCATCCTTATCGCTATCGTAGGAAAGAGAGAACTCCAGGTCGCTTACGCTTTCGGGCCCTTCGTATATAAAAGCGATTGCTTTTTCAATAGCGCCTACTTGCGCCAAATGCGGGATAACATTCAGCTGGCTGCTGAATTTCAAATATTCTATTCTATCAAGATCAAGCGGATCGGCCATTGCCACATGAAGATTCCTGCCGTCATGTTTTAAAGGAACCAGACAACCGACCTCGCAGACGGCCCGGGGAAATATTCGAGCCATTTCCGGATTTAACTCCATGGCTTCGAATGTGATAAAATCAACCTTGGCGGCATCACTTATGACCCGCAATAAAATATTTTCTTCAATCATTCCCAGGTCGATTATAGCTTTAACAAAAATAACGTTATGCTTTTGTCGATACTTATTCACCATTTCAAATTGACCGGGAATAAGTAATTTCTTGGTCAATAAAATTTCACCCAAAGTCGAATGATCGGCGCTGGCGTAGTCCTTGAGTTTTTGTATCTGCGTATGCTGATATTTATTGATTTTTTTAAGATTCAAGTTTTCCTGAATCAGTTCATACTGGTTCAAAGCAAGCTTGACTGTCAATCGCAGGTCATCCGGATTCCAGGGTTTGGTGATAAATTTGTAAACGGCGCCTTCGTTAACGGCGGTCATAACAATATCGGTGTCCGAATGGGCGGTCAGCATCAATCTTATCGTATCCGGATAGCGGTTCCTGATTATTTTCAAAAGTTCAGTGCCCGGAATGCCCGGCATATTATTATCACTTATGATTAAATGCACTTTATTGGTTTTCAATATTTCCAGCGCCGCGTTAGCGTTTTCAGCGGTCAATATATTGTAGTTGTCATCGAGAAATATACGTTTTAAGGCTTTTATCACTCCGATTTCATCGTCAACAAGTAAAACCGAATACTTAATTCTACCCTTGATCTCGGTGGATTGAGATTTAGCGTTTTCGGCGATAATTTCCACGACTCTTTCCATAATTTCCTCGGAAAATTTAAATTATCAAATGCCTATTTATATAAGCATCAATTGTTTTAAGAATATCATCTTAAGTCTCCAAGCATCCGTTTTGAATCATCGATTTCATTCAGTGATTTAAGCAAAATGGTTTCAAGTTCGCTCATAGACAGTTCTAAATTTTGCCAGGCTTGTGGAGAATAATGCGACACATAAAAGCTGCCACTATTGCCTATAGCCAGGGCATGACACAACACATCAGCGATATGTACGGCCGAAACCAGTAATTTGTGCTCAAGGGCTTCATCAGGAGTATGATGACAGGCTATAATAGTCGATATGCTTGATGGGAAATTCCACTTCTGGGCCAATATTTCGCCCAGCTTCTGGTGATCGATTTGCCAGTGGGTCTGTTCAAGCGCCAGGTCGATAGCCCAATTTTGGCGGGAGTAGAAATCTATAAACTTGGCAGGATCCAGTTCGACAAATATCAAACGGCCGATGTCGTGCAGTACCCCCCCCATAAAGCCTTCGTTTTGAATGTCCTTGGCATGTTTATAAAGCATCCTTTTAGCGATAACCCCTACGCCGAACGAATGTATCCAGAAATTATTCAAATCCAGGGCCCTGTTATCAATCTTGATCGTATTCAGAAGCGATGTCGTCAGAAGGAGTTGATGAATAGTATTAAGTCCCAGCATGGTTATCGCCTCTTCGACCGATACTATTTTACCGGCAAAGCCGTAAAAAGGCGAATTGACCAGCCTTAGTATCCTGGCCGTAAAAGCCTGATCGGTCTCGATTATTTGTGCCAACTCATGATTCCCGACATCGTGGCCGATACAGCTTTGCAATTTTTGGATCACCATTGGCGGGGATGGAAGATTGAGCTGTTTTTTAAAAATTGTTTCAAAATTCTTCATATTTTTATTTCTGATTTTTAATTGCCAGTTTTTTGGCTGTGTATTTTCTTAACTATTTCCGCCATCTTCTTAATGTCTTCGTGGTGTAGAATCATGGAAAGACATTTATTTAAATTTTGATCGAAATCTATATCGATTTCTTCTTTCGCTTCGCCGCCAAGCAAATCTTCGAGGTTTTCCAAAGGCTTCTTTAGTGCCTCCTCATTATTCTTAAAAAATTGTTCCATATTATTGTCCATTCTCGATGACAAAAGCGCCATCATTTGTTATCTCCCTTTTAGTTATACCGGGATAACGGGTTTCCAACTGCTTTAACGTCTCCTCTTTTTCGTTCAGAGTATTTTTAAGTTGACTGTTTTCTTCTTCCAGGCATTTGTGTTTAAAGGCGTACTTAACGGAGAGAAGCAGTTCAAAATCATCGCATGGTTTATTAAAAAAACGATAAATTTCCCCTTTATTTATGGCTTCTTTGGCCACCTCGAAATCGGTTGCTCCGGTCAACATTATACGAATAATTTTGGGATATTTTACTCGAACAAGCTTTAACAGATCAATCCCCGAAATTTCGGGCATATTTTGATCGGAAATAATCAAGTCGACAGATTCCTGGTTCAGTTTATCGAGCGCCTCTTTGGCCGAACCGGCGGTAAATATTTTATAGCCTTCGTCTTTAAAAGAGCGTAGAAGGGCTTTTAAGATATTAGGTGAATCATCAACCAACAACATTTTGTACTGATACATTTTTCCCCTCATATTGAACAGAATGCTTGTTAACAGTCACGCCAGCGTGGATCGAATCCAGGCTGTCTATTTTTATTATTCGTTTTATCATCCCGGATGATAATTTGGCGCCTTTGGGAAGTAAAAACATTCCGCTTTTGGTAAAGATATCGGCGGCCAGAACCATTCCCACTTCAAGCTCAAAAGGCCTGACAGTTATCGTTTCCGATGATTCCGGATAGATAAAATTTTGAGCCAGATCATGTTCGATAAATTTTTTGACAATTTCCGGATCGAATATCGTACCGGAAAACTCCACTAAATGGGCGGCCGCCTCTTTTAATATTTTTTCGTTCGGATAGCCCTTTTCGAAAGCGTACTTATCGAAAGCGTCGGTTACCCGGATAATCCTCGCACCCAGCGGTATCCGTTTTTCCCGAATATTATCAGGATAGCCTGAACCGTTGTAGTGTTCGTGGTGATGGCGGATAATGATGCATATCTCTTCAAAACCTGCGATACCGTAAACGCAGCTCTGCCCTAAAATCGGGTGATTTCTGTATTCTTCCGTCTCGGTTTTATTCAAGTCCCGCAGGTTTTTGTGAAGTATTTTATCGGGCAGGCCGATTTTGCCGATGTCATGGAGATAAGCCGCAATGACGATATCCTGGTATTCCTTGTTACTGCTTACATTCATGGCTTTGCACATTTTTGAAGTCAGCGAGGCTACTCTTTGCGAATGACTGCCGACATCCTTGTAGCGCAAATCGATAATAGTTGAAAATGATTTTATAGTGCCCATAAAACTCTGGTTAAGCTCATTATGCTGATCTTTAATCTCTTTGATCTGTTCCGCTACTCTTTGCTCCAACGTTTTATTCATTATCTTCAACTGTTCGTTCTGTTTTTTAATCAAGCCGCCCAGGCGCTGATTGTCTGAAGTCACTCTATATAAATCGAGCGATTCCTTAACGCGGCTCAGGAGAAATTCATCATCCCAGGGTTTGTTGAAATAATATCTAATCGCGCCGCTGTTAATGGCCATCATAGTAATTTCTAAATCGGCATAGCCGGTAAGTAAAATCCTGACGGCATTAGGCGCCGCTTTTTGCGATTTTTGCAAGAACTCGACGCCGGTCATAACGGGCATCCGCTGGTCGGAAATTATAAGCGAGACATTATATTGATCTAAGAGAGTCAGCGCTTCCTGGCCGTTTGAGGCCGTGATAATCTCGATTTCAAGGGTTTTTAACAGCCTTTTTAAGGATTTCAGGATGCCTTCTTCGTCATCAACCAGAAGGATTGTATGTTTGAAATTAGTCGACATTGCTGATTCCAGCTTTCAGGTTTTCATGTTCGTCAAATGTGCATGGTTTATCCAAATTTTCGTGAATAAATACCCCTATTGCGCCGTCGTGTTTCGGAAGCGGCGACCATATGGCGTTAATACTATTATCAAACTCAAGCTTCATGCTATAAGGTTTTTGAAACTTTAAAACCATCTCAATAATCGAACGCATATTGCAATCAATTAAATCCCGAACATCCTGGCCCAGTCCGGGGCTGGTTCCTTTTAAAAACTCATGGAGGGATTCATTCATATATACAACAGTGTATTGAGAATCGACACCAATGACGCCGACCGGCAAGTAATTTAGAATATTATGCGCCATTATTAAAGCCCGATTCTTGACTTCCAGATCACGCGTTCTTTGCTGGACCTTTTCCTCCAGCAGTACCGCCATTTCCTGAAGTTCTTTATTTCGGCCTTGAAGTTCCCCATAGAGTTTCTCGTTTTCTTTTTGCAGGGTGTAATGGTCGAAGGTGTTGATTATCGTGGTCAGAAGTTCCTGGTCGTTCCAGGGTTTGGTAATAAACCTGTACACCTGGCCTTCATTAATGGCATCGACGATAGCCACGGCATCGGCATACCCGCTCAAAATTAATCTGATAGTATCAGGCGATTTTTCCTTTACGAGCCTTAAAAATTCGACACCGTTCATGCCAGGCATGCGATAATCAGATATCACCACGTGTATTTCGTTGTCCTCGAATAACTTTAACCCCTCTTCGCCAGATTCCGCCATAAGGATTTTATAATCGGTATCCAGCAACAGCCGCTTCAAAGATTTCAACACATTAGTCTCATCATCGACTATGAGCAAGGTGTTAATCATTATCTTTTACACCTTCCCTGGGCAAGGTTATGGCAAATTTCGTGCCGACCCCGATTTCGCTACTAATGCTAATATGTCCTTTATGCTTTTGGATAATATCATAGACCAAACTTAAGCCCAAACCGGTTCCTTTGCCGACTTCTTTGGTAGTAAAAAACGGTTCAAAAATTCGCTTCAGGTTTTTCTCGGGAATACCGCAGCCATTATCCTCGATAGACGCATAAATATTCTGTTCGTCGGCCCAGGTCTTTATCTTAATTAGTCCAGACTTGCCGGCTATCGATTGGCCGGCGTTCACCAGAAGATTCAGGAATACCTGATTGAGTTGATTGGGTATGCAATATAAATCCGGCAAATCCCCATAATCTTTTTCGACCTTACAAGTATATTTGATTTCATTCCAGACAATATTCAAAGTGCTTTCAATGCCTTCATTAAGATTGGCCATTTCTTTTTCGGCCCGGTCGATTCTCGAGAAACTTTTCAGGTCCACGACAATTTTCTTAACGCGGTTAGCTCCCTCAATAGATTCGTTCACGGCATCGATGAAATCTTTAAGCATTTCCTGCAGATCGTTCCATTTAGCCGCATCAGTATTTTTAATGCTTTCGGTATATTGATTGATTTTCGCCAAATACTTATTCATCGTATTTAAATTCGAATTGATATAGCCAATTGGGTTGTTTATTTCATGGGCCACGCCCGCCGCAAGCGTGCCGATGGCCGCCAGTTTATCCGATTGAATCAATTGATCGCGGCTTTTGTGATATTCGGTTATGTCCTGGATCATGCCCACCAAACCCGTGATTTCACCATTGGCGCCCATCAACGGTATTTTGGTAATTGAGACGTAAACAGTCTCACCACTTGAATTGACCATTTGTTTTTCATGATTTACTATTTCTTTTTTCTCATTTATTGCGCTGAGATCCAGAGCATTATGAAGTTCAGCAATTTCTTTAGGGAAAACATCAAACACTGTTTTGCCGATGATCTCATCTTTGGTCTTCTCTGTCAATTCGCAAAACGCATCATTAACCTCAACATATTTCAAATCTTTGTCTTTAATATATATTTGCGCCGGAACCGTGTCTATCATAGCTGTATATTGCGCTACAATACGAGCTTGATTTTCTCTGACTCTGAATTGCTCTGTTATATCACGGACGATGCCTACGGCTTGCCATTGATCCTTGACTTTCATGGATGATAAGGAAATTTCTACAGGAAATTCATGCCCATCCTTGTGTACCGCCGCAAGTTGAAGTGTCTTTCCTCTCGCATTCCCCAGGCCCGTTTTCTGAAACTTAGAAAATCCGGCGAGATAATCATTATAGTACCTTTGAGGGGCTAGAAGGACATGCGGGTCTTTGCCCATTATCTCGCCTTTGCTGTACCCAAATATTTTAATAGCGGCGTTGTTCCAGAACGCAATTTTTCCTTCGTTATCGATAACTATGATGGCGTCAAGCGCGGCATCGGCCATGGCATTCAGCTTTTCCTCGCTGTTTCGCAATGTTTCCTCGGCCCGCTTGTGCTCAGTAATGTCGCGTGCAATTGCGAGCATTCCATAGGGCTTTTGATCTGCACCTATCAAAAGAGTGGAAACCATCCGTGTGGGAAAAGTTGTGCCGTCTCGCCGGACATGCCCAATCTCGCCTTCGGCTGAACCGGTCTCCAGCAATCGCTTGTTGAGTGGATTCACTTCCGTTTCTAACTGCTGTTTAGTGTGAAAGATACTCAAGTGCTCGCCAATAAGTTCGTCGCCGGAGTAGCCGTGCATCCTGGCCCACGTTTTGTTCACAAAGCGAATGTGGCCCTCCAGGCTGGCTAGGGCGATACCGTCTACGGACTGTTCCACGGCGTTTTTTAACTCCAATAATTTCTCCTCGGCCAGTTTTCGCTCGGTTATATCTCTAATTATGCCATATACTTTTATCGTGCTGCCCTGATCGTCCTTTAAAATAAAATAACGTACAGACATGAATTTGAAATCGTTGTCGCTGGAAGGGGTGCGGTACTCAAATTGACAACTAAAATTCGGATCTGTGGTTTCAAGGGCTTTTTTCATCTCGTTGGCGACTAAATGGGCATCGTCCGGATGGAAAAATAATTCGGCGACCTGGGCAGGAGATATCTTATAGCCACCTATTTTTTCAGCGGATGTGTTATATAATGAATAGACCTGGTCATCGAAAGTAAACAGATCATCGGCCACGTTGTATTCCCAATAACCAAGCTTGGCGATTTTCATAGCCATTAGCCGTTTTGCTTCGCTTTCCCGGGTCGCTTCCTGATGCATAATAACATCGATTGCCATTGCCAGGTCGGCGCTAACCAAATCCAGTATAGCAACGCGATCCTGATTAAAAACATTGGCTTGATAGCTTTGAACAGTTATCGCACCAACGACCTGATTTTTTATTAATAGAGGAAAATACGCCAGAGAACGCGATACTTTATTAACATCGCCAAACGCGCCATCTTTATTATTCTTGGCCTCATTATATTGGCTTTCGTCTCTATGGATTATTCGCATTTTCTTTTCAAGAACTACTTCTTTAAGCTGACTACCTGTCGATGGATAAATTGGGTACCGTTTATCATCAATTATTTTATTGCCGTCGTCATCAGTGTCCATACTGTATACAACCTGCCAGGGAGATCGTGGATCTCGGGAATTATAAAGAATCAACATCCCCGCGTCGCAGGGCATAAGAGATGATAAATAATTAAAAGTTAAAGCCGCGATTTCGCCGGCATCACCTTTGCCTACTAAATTTCTCAGATAATCACTTCTATTTTTTCTGAATATTTCTTCGCGTTTATATTTGGTAATATCTTCAACCATTTCAATGGCCGAAATGACTTCGCCTTTAGTATTTTTAATCGGCGTGGAAATTATTCTATAATTCTTGATTCCTTCGCCAGTCGGGGTTTCCGTTATCGATTCATGCATTAAACCATCTTTTAACGTAAGAGTTGTCGGGCAATATTCGCAGATATCATTTTGGGGCGGCGAAATGAATGCTTTGTAACATATTGGTTTTTGGGTAATATCAATTTGAGGATTCCACTCGCGCATTTGTTTGTTTAATGACAGTATTTCCATATTAGGACTTATCAACGCGATTCCTATGCCTACATTATCGATAACATTTTTTAATTTTTGTTCGGATTCTGTCAGGGCGTTGTATGTTGTTTTCTGATAAGATATATCTTTGATAATTGTTTGAATAATCCCTTCTTTTACATTGATTATTCGAGCGCTGATATTAAAATAATTTATCGAAGCTTCCTCTCCGACTTCCAGATCAAATGATACCGCGCTTCGTTTGAAAGCGTCAAGAGGCTTTTCCTTTAATAAACCGGAATTACCGTTTGCACCGAGCCGGGCGATCACTTCTTTGGTCATTTGCTGTAATATTTTATTTGGTACTTTCGCCGCCTGGCTGTTGACATCCAAAATATTAACCTTAAAATCGTGCACAATTATCGCGTCATATGATGATTCGAACAGGGTGCGATACTTATTTTCACTTACTTTCAGTTGTTGTTCAGCTTTATTTTGCTCAGTAGTGTCAATAAAATGCGCCAATGTTCCTAAATACTGATTGGCGTTATTGAAAAGCGGCGCTACGGATAAAGAGAGTGTCTTTATATTATCTTTAGCAGTTTTTATAGTTAGGTTATATTTTGAAGATTCATTTTTCTTTCTAATTTGAGTTTGGGTTTTCACTATTTCCTTGGCGTCATCATCCATAAAATCCATCAAGTTTTTGCCAATAGCCGCCCCAATATCATCGAAGTCAAAAATCCGGGAAAATGCCGGGTTACAATATTCGATTATTTCATTATCATTGGCTATGCACAAACCATCCACAAAAGAATCAAACCAGCCCATATTCGTTAAAAAATGGGCGATTGAATTATTTCTTTTTTCTGTCAAGGTAATGTTTGCCACTTGCTATTTTCCTTTGTACAAATCTATTATCCCTAGCGAAGGAGTAGTATAATTATAGTACTCCCAACGACGATTTGTCTGCCAAATGGATTTCAAATTTTTACAGGTACGTCATAAATGATTAGCCGCCCCCCATTAATTAACCCCGCTTTTAATAGCCCCGATTGAACTATTTATTAATCTCTTAATAATTATCGGATGTCATTACCGTTTGATTAATTTGGGGCAAACTGTTTCAATAATATGTTAACTAATGGTAATAACCTATCTAAATAGGTGTAAAATCGAATATTCTAATCTTTCGCCCTGAGCTTATTGTTAAAGTGCTTATAAAAGCATTGTATAAGAATTAGATTTACAAAAGAGCATATTAAATGAATTAACTTTAATAGATTTCCGATATTTATATATTTCGTTCTTTTGATTAATTTATCATTAAAGGCATAGCAACCCCCCACTTTTGTCCTCCCAAAACTGCTATATCTTTATTGTAAATCATTCTATAAAAAAGGGCTATTCAGAATAGTATTGTCAGCCATAGTTGAAATTTGGATAGCCCTTATCGCGAGCCCCAGAATGTGGTGGTTTAATCCATCCCCCCTGGTCGATCAATCCAGCCCCCCGGTAAATCGATCGCTCGCCTTTTAATTGCTATATTATTCGACAAATTTCAGCAAGTCGCTATGGGTATTTATAAGGCATTAAATGGGTATGCCTACTTGTATTGCTAAGAACATAAATACGTCGACAGATTAATATTATTGTTTTTTAAATTTAATTTTTTCCGTATGGATTTTCTATGCATGTTTACGGTTTCCGGATGAATATGAAGATATTCGGCAATCTCTTTCGATGACATCCCTGTTTTAATTCTCTCGCAAACATCTATCTCCCGAGGCGTTAACTTCCCAAAATTGCTCTTAAAATCATTCGGGTCTCTGGCGATAATCTTGCCCAATCTATGTTCGAGTATATCGATATCCTTTGGTGTTAATATGCCATTAACTTGCTTTAATAATTTAATTATCGGTTTAAACAGCCTCTCAATATTTAGACAAATTTCATTTTTATAATCTTCACGATCGCTCTCCAGGTGATGCAAAACCCGAGATAAAGCGATGTGTTCATCATACAACTCGTGTTGTACTTTCTTCCTTTCCGTATAATCCCGATTAATCACGATGACATAGGGCGGCTCACTTTTATTGTCTTTTATAAGGTTGATCGAAGATGAAATATAGATAACATCTCCGTTTTTTGTCTTTTGTTTTAGTTCACCTTCCCAAGAACCAGTCTCTCTGAATGTACTTATAACTTCTTCTTCGCTGCTATTAACATAATATGTTGGAATTATACTGCCAAGTGTTCTGCCGACAACTTCCTTGCATGAAAATCCATATAATCTTCCTGCGGTTTTATTCCAGGTTAATATTCTAAATTCGATGTCAGTCGTTATAACTGCATCGGAAATGTTTTCGAGAAGGGCAGCCTGGAAATGCAACGTTTTTTCGGCCAGTTTGCGCTCTGTTAAATCGATTACCCAGCTAACACTTCCTTCGGTAATCCCTTTAATCGATGCTCCGCCCATAAGGACAGGTACTCTACTGCCATCTTTTTTTATATATTCTTTTTCGAAAGGTTTACAATAGCCCTTTTTATTGATTTCTTCGATTGCTTTTGAATCTAAATTCGAGTATTCCCGAGGAGTTATTTCACCCAATTTTATTTTTCCTGAAGTTATATCTTTGCGAGAATAACCTGTTATCTCCAAGAATTTATCATTCGCATCTGTTAAATTGCTGTTTTTATCCCAAAAAGCCATCCCTATCATATTCGAATTAAATAATCCTTTAAATTTCCTTTCGCTTTGTTTCAGGTCTTCTTCGGCACGATAACGTCCGCTAATATCGCG
>CAZFSN010000017.1:14534-16890 GCA_964521815.1 uncultured Ignavibacteria bacterium
TATCCTTAAGTGATATATGAACTTAGCCTAAAAGAAAGCGCGCCCAATGTTATGCGAGAGTCAGGTTGTGCTCGTGTAACCATTGATATTACCTTTCATGTGGTAATGGATCGATTTATTCTAAACATCTGTTAAACACCGTTTTTCCGCGACAGAATAATATCTATCGTTAATTGTAATGATCCTAATACTGCTATTAAGCAATTACAGCACGTCGATCCAATTCTTTCCTGACCGCCGGGGCGATAGTTTTAAGCGTAAGTGGTTTTCTGACACATGAACCGGCGCCAAGCTCTAAAGCTTCCTCAACCCTTGCCATATCGGCATAACCCGATACTATAATGGCTTTTTGAACTGGGTTGAGTTCGAGGATTTTTCTGTATGTCTCGGTTCCATCCATGCCATCCGGCATAATCATATCGAGAACCAACAGATCCGGTTTATTTCGTCTGACATGATCTATCGCCGCCTCACCGCAATCAACGGCGCAAACATTATAGCCTAATTTGCCAAGGAGTTCCATCGACACTTCCCTTTGCATGATGTCATCATCAACAATGAGGATTTTTTCCTTACCGCCGACAACATCTTCCGGATCGCTGCCGCTAATCGATTCGCGTGTCATCGGAAAATACAGATAAAATGATGTTCCTTTGCCGTCGGCGCTTTGTAAATCCACGTAGCCGTTATGATCTTCCATCACTGTATGAACGACACTTAAGCCCAGACCCGAGCCTTTTTTTCGATCAGCGGCCTTGGTCGTGAAAAATGGCTCGAATATTTTAGCTTGAATATTTTCTTTTATACCTTCTCCCGTATCAGAGATCGTAAGCTTGATATATTCCCCTTTGGGCACCCGGCCGAATTTTTCGGAGATTTGATCGGCATAAAAATTTTCGGTTTTTATAGTCAATTTACCGGCTTGATTCATCGCATCCTGGGCGTTGGATATAATATTCGCGATAGCCCGGTAAATCTGAGAGCCGCCGCCTTTAACATTCATTAATTCGATATCGAGATTCAATTCGATATGCAGTTTATCATTTGCCTGGCACGTCTGGTCGACCGCCTGATTGACGATAGGGTTCAAATTTAAAGGTTCTTGATTATAATGGCCGCGCCGGCTCAGCGTGAGCAACTGTTGATTAATATCGGCCATCTGGGTGGCGGCCGATTCCATTTTATCGACATATTGCCTGGCCGGGTGGTCCGACGGAATCCGTTCTTTAATAAACTCCGGATAAGCCACCAATGGCCCCAGTAAATTATTAAAATCATGAGCGATTTGCCCGGAAATCCGGCCGGCCGTTTCTAATCGCTGGGCGCTTGAAATAAATTCCTGCATCTGTTTGGTTTTGGTCACATCCTTGAAAACCAGGACTACGCCTATTACATCGCCGGCCTTATTTTTAATCGGCGCGCCGCTGTTGGCAATTATTTTTTCCGTACCGTCTTTGGCTATTAAAATAGAGTTGCCGGCCAGATCGATGATTTTATTTTGTTCCAATACATTTCCGACAGGATTTGCCAGCGGCTTTCGGGTTTCTTCATTTATTATTATGAAAACATCCGTTAGCTGCTTTCCTATAGCTTCGTATTCCATCCAACCGGTCAATTGTTCGGCTATATTATTAAAAATCAATATTTTACCGTTTTTATCGGTCGCGATAACGGCGTCACCTATAGACTTCAGGGTTACCGCCAGACGTTCTTTTTCGTTGGCCAGGGCATCTTCGGCCAGCCTGCGCTCGGTGATGTCGTTTCCATACAGATTGGTATAACCGGCTTCCACTATCGGGGCAATAGTGAACGAGATGATTTTCTGAGCAAGCTTTATATCGAGCGTGAGTCCAATCTGCCGCGTCAACCCTTCAGAAGCCATCGCCTGCAAAGCCTCGGGCGCGGGTTGCCCTACCTCTAACTGCCAGTCGCTCAAGAGCAGATAGCTGGCTTTATTGACATAGAGCAGTATCCCGTCTCGTCCGATCCGCAAGACAGGATTTGGATTTTCAGTAGGAAACCTCGCCAGATTTCTGATTTCTTGTTCCGCCCTTCGTTCCGCCTGTTTGCGCTCGGTGATATCGCGGATATTGCACTGAATTACGCTTTTATTATCGACATCGTACACATTGCTGACAAACTCGACCTCGATCATCCGTCCGTCGCGGGCTTCCAGCGGAAGATTATCGTAACGAATGTACTCCTTGGCCTGTAGTTCCGAAAACGAGATTTTGGCGGCTTCGATATTCTTGAATAGCCCGATCTCCCAGAGGTATTTGCCCAGGAACTCTTCGGATGAGTAGCCGGTAAGCTCCATCAGAAATGGATTGACATCAACGATTCGGCCACTGGCCGC
>CAZFSN010000017.1:16990-27550 GCA_964521815.1 uncultured Ignavibacteria bacterium
AGCCGGTAAGCTCCATCAGAAATGGATTGACATCAACGATTCGGCCACTGGCCGCGGCGAGAATCAGGATGCCGTCTTTGGCAGACTCAAATAGGCGACGGTACCTGGTTTCGGACGCTTCCAATTCGCGCTTCGTACGCATACGTTTGGAGATGTCGCGGATATTGCACTGGATTATGTTCTGATTGTCGACTTTATATGCATTGCTGACAAACTCGACCTCAATCGCCCGTCCGTCGCGGGCTTCCAGCGGAAGATTATCGTAACGGATGTACTCCTTGGCCTGCAGTTCCGAAAACGAGATTTTGGCGGCTTCGATATTCTTGAATAGCCCGATCTCCCAGAGATACTTATTCAGGAACTCTTCGTGCGAGTAGCCGGTAAGCTCCATCAGAAACGGATTGACATCAACGATTCGGCCACTAGCCGCGTCGAGAATCAGGATGCCGTCTTTGGCAGACTCAAACAGGCGGCGGTACCGGGTCTCGGACGCTTCCAAATCGTGCTTGATGCGTATGCTCTCGGTGATATCATCGCCTGAACTTAAAGTTCCGCAGATATTGCCCTGATCATCTTTTAATATGGTGTTATGCCAGGCGATTAATCTTTCTTTGCCCTGTTTGGACAAAACAGGATTTTCATAATATTCAGCCCCAGCCTGTCCGCCTCGCATTAAATCATTAAATACCGATTTGACATCTTGTCCCAGTTTTTCAGGCAGGAAATTATCAAACCAATTTTTACCGATAATTTCCTGTTCTTCATAGCCTAAAATATGACAGCCATTTTTATTTACCAGAGTGACTTCGCCATCGCGATTGAGCGCGATAACCATGACGCCGGCGATATCCAGGTATTTCTGGGCCCGGTCCCGTTCTTCTTTCAATTCCTTTTCAGTTTCGACACTATCTGTTATATCCTGGCAAACGCCATCATAAAAGATGAC
Source organism: uncultured Ignavibacteria bacterium (assembly GCA_964521815.1). Classification (GTDB taxonomy): domain Bacteria; phylum Zixibacteria; class MSB-5A5; order UBA10806; family 4484-95; genus JAAEQD01. The sequence goes on from CAZFSN010000017.1 coordinate 17,937, forward strand.
CTTATTTTTATCATTTTTGACCGCCGTTACATTGTACATCACCCAAATATCAGAGCCATCTTTACGTTTACCTCTGACTTTATAATATGGTACTTTATTCTTTTTTGCCAAATCCTTCATTAAAACTGCCCTGTCAGAAATATCGGCATATAGGTTATTTATACCTGTGGGCAAAAACTCTTTCACGCTATCATACCCGAATATTTTAGCCATAGCCGCGTTAACCGAAACGAATTTACCATCAACCGTGGCGCGAAATACACCGACTGGGATATTTTCCTGCAGGGTGCGATATTTTTTCTCTGATTCCCGTAGCGCTTTTTCAGCGGCTTTCCTTTGTGTGATATCTATATGCTGAATTATAGCATTGGTTATGTTACCCTGAATATCTTTAACAGGCGAGATCATTACCTCAAGAATAACCTTCTTATTTTTAGCGAAGTTCAAACTTTCAAGCTTCGCTGAATCCCATTCGATAACAAATTTGGCGGTCTCACCTTTTTCATACACGGCCCGGATTAACGGTAAATGTCCCTGTTCCTTTACCATATTATCCCGGAAGATATTATATTTGCCTATTAGTTCTTCCGAACGTACATTTAAAAGTTTACAACAAGCCTGGTTTATATCAATCAATGTCCCATGCTCATCGGAAACCCACCTGGGATGAGGGCTTTGATTCAAAAGATTTTTTAGATATGTCTCGGACTCCAGCAATTTTATCTCGATTTGTTTTTTTGATTCGAGAATTTCGATTTTATGCAGGGCATAGCCTAAATCATCGACCACCTCTTTAAACAGACTTATTTCTTCTTCATCCTCTACCCGGTCAGGCGGGATGGAAACTGTCAACACGCCATAAATCGTATTTTCGAACGCCAAACGGGCGCATAGGGAAGCATTTGAAAATCGAGAATCGGCCAGGCAGCAGCCTTTGCAGCTGCTGTCGAAATCCTTAATAATCACAATATTGCTATTATTTACGGTTTCGCCCCAGCAATTAGGGAATTTATTGCTGTTAAATCCATCCAAAAAGCCGTCAAATGCTTTGCCTATATTCGAGTTCGCGCTGGAGACCGGGCGGCCGTCTTTATCGATTAAAACGATCCAGGCGTGATGATACCCGCGGGTGGCTGTCAGGCAATCACAGGCTTTTTGAATCAACGTTTCGCGGTCAGTTTCTTTGGTAATCAACTGATTAACATTACGGATTGCATACAGTACGGCATTAAGATGTTTAATTTTTTTTTCGGTCTTTTTTCTTTCGATACTATAGCAAACGGCGGAAACCAATTGCTGGCTGTTTATTGCCCCTTTTATTAAATAGTCCTGGGCGCCCTCGCCGACCGCTTTAACCGCCATTTCTTCATCCTGAATACCCGTCATTATCAATATTGGAATTTCAGAAGTATAGTGATTAATTTCGTTGAATGTAAGCAAGCCCTGACTATCGGGCAAATTGAGATCCATCAGTACGGCATCATAAGTTTTCGACACAATTTGGTGGAGACCTTGAGACAGCCGAACAGCGCACGTAATTATAAACTTGTTTGTTTTGCTTTCGTGGAGCATTTCCTCGATCAGACGGGCATCGGCGGAATTGTCCTCGATCAGTAATATTTCGATCGGCGGAGTCATTTGCCGGCTCCATTACGGGGAAGTTTGACTATGGCAAACCAAAATTCTTCAATCGACTGAACAACTTTAATAAACTGATCAAAATCAATGGGTTTGGTAATAAAACAATTCGCATGATGGCTATAAGATTTGAGTATGTCTTCATCGGCCGCAGAAGTAGTTAAGATAACTACCGGTATTTTTTTAAGGTTGTCATCCACCTTAATTGCTTTTAGTACTTCTCGCCCATCCATTTTAGGCAGATTCAGATCTAACAAGATAAGATCAGGCCGAACCGCCGGCGCGTATTTATTTTCCTTACGAAGATAAGCCATAGCTTCTATGCCATCGGATACAACGTTTAAATTGTTATGGAGTTTGCCTTCCTTTAACGCTTCCTGAACCAGCCGGACATCACCTTGACTATCCTCGATATACAGGATATTTATTGGCCTTAACTCTTCAAACATTATTCCTCCTTAATTACCGGAATCGTAAAATAAAAAGTCGAACCTTTACCCGGGTCTGATTCCAGCCAAATCTTGCCATTGTGACGTTCCACTATTTTTTTACAAATTGCCAGCCCTATACCGGTGCCGGAATACTCCTCTCTGGTATGCAGCCGCTTGAAAATTACAAAAACCATATCTTTGTATTGCGGATCGATGCCAATCCCATTATCCTGGAAACTGAATTCCCAAAAACCGTCGACTATTTTAGATGATATATGCAGATGCGGCGCTTTTTCACCTTTGTATTTAATGGCATTGGCGATTAAATTTTGAAAAAGCTGGACGATCTGGTATTCATCGGCCATAATAGTCGGCAAATCGTCGTTAGTGATAACAGCATTGTTTTCTTCAATCGCTTTGCGAAGATTATTAATTGAGCGGCCTATTACTTCATAGCAATCGGTTGGGGCAAAATCTTTGCCTCGCATGCCTACTCTGGAATAGTAAAGTAAGTCATTAATAAGTATCTGCATTCGTTTCGCGCCATCAACCGCATAATTAATAAATTCCCGGGCATCCCGATCGAGTTTGTCTTTGTACCGGTTGGCCAAAAGCTGCGTATAACTGGCCACCATTCGTAATGGTTCCTGCAAATCATGGGAGGCAACATAGGCAAATTGTTCGAGATCTTTGTTGGAGCGTTCCAATTCGCCTGTTTTCAGTTTGAGATATTCATTAAGCGTCTTAATTGATTCATCGGCCCGTTTTCGGTCGGTTATATCCCAGAACAATCCAAGCAAGCCAACGATATTGCCTTCATCATCGATTACGGGAGTTTTCGTTGTACTAATCCACGATTCAACACCATTCTTAATAAATTTCTCTTCGAAAGTTATTAATCTCCCCGATTCTATGATCGTTTTATCATCCGCACTATATCTATCAGCCAATTCCTTTGGAAAAATATCATAATCAGTTTTACCTTTGACACTATTTTCTCCCAGATTCAAATCTTTCTTGAAATTGCTATTGGCCCATAAATACACGCAGTTCACGTCTTTTAGAAAAACTTTTTGCGGCAGGTTTTCGACCAGAGTCCGATAAATTCTTTCGCTTTCGATTAAAGCTTTTTCTACTTTAAGTCTTTCGCGCTGCTGACTATCTCCGGCAATTCTGGCCGATAAAATAGGCGCGATATATTCGACAATTAATTCCATGAGCGAGACGTCTTCCTCGCTATAATCGGTTTTTTTATTGGCAACCTGTAATAATCCGATCGTGTTATTGTTATGAATTATGGGCACACTCATAGAGCGCTCGCTTATAATATGTCCAATAGGAGTTTCAGTCGACTGCCGATTGGAATAAATCGTTTTTTTCAGCCTGATAGCGGCCGGCCATTGACTATCATCCCATTTTTCCTTGGGAAATACAATATCTTTTTTGATCACTTGATATTTGTCCCGAATATGCCTGGTCATAGTGGGAACAACCAAGTCGCTCCTTTCATCGATATAGCCAAACACACTATATTCACTATGCGTGACATCAAGAATTATCTCCTCCACTTTATCATAGATTTTATCATCGGGGGTCGTTAAAAAGATATTGGATAAATTATATAAAACCATCAAATCGTGATCCGATTTTCTCAAATTTTCACCGATGACCAGAAACTTATTAGTGATATCCCGGGCAACGGCGTAGGTTGAATTGCCCTCCTCCGGCGCCGGATTGAAGGTCCATTCCAGCCATTTGTATGTTCCATCTTTGCATTGATACCTGTTGCTGAATGATTTTACCGCATAGCCTTTTTTTAGTTTTTCCTCTATGACCTTTAAGGTCTTTTCTCTATCATCCGGATGAATAAATTCGGCGAAAGGTTTTTCCTGAAGTTCTTCTTCGGTAAATCCCAGGAGTTTCTCAAAAGCTGGATTTATTCTGATAAAATATCCATTTATTTCAATTACGCATAATAAATCGTCAGAATAATTAAACAGTTTTTCCAGGTCTCGATGTAAATGATCTTTAGGGCTATTATGCTTATTTATTCTTTTAAGCGTTAGCTTGCCCGAGGTTTTGCCCGAATTCTCATCGATAGCTTTCTTAATTCTTGATGCGGTATTTTTTTTGAGAGTTCTTTCCCGTGTATCCTTAATAAGGATTTCTTTTTCCGAACCTGTACCATCCTCGCTCATTGCGCCCCCCTATAAAGCGTTATGGCTTGCCTCATATCAGCTTTTTATTAAGCTGAATCCGTTCTTCACTAATAGACCAGGCGGTCATAAAACTATAGCAATAATGTTTATTTATTCAAATAAACTTGACAGCCCTTAAGTATTGTTTCGGAAAATATATAGTTTTTGTTACTCTTATTTAGCCTGAATGAACCGGTGCAACAAATAATGAACATTGCCCGATAAGCCATAATAACAAATATGGCAATTAAATAAGCGGATCAATAATCTTATCGGTCCGCTTTAAATTCTGCCGGAGGCCGGAATTGAACCGGTAAGTGCGCGATTTTTCCCCGATTTAAAAGACCTAGTGTCAAGTCAGGTTTTTTCTTTTCGAAATCAACCGGTGATTTATAATCCAAAGTAGAATGACCACGTTGGCGATAAATAAGATACTTGACTATACTCAAAGATACTGGATTGAGCTTCCTTTCGGGTTTATTAGTTTTCGAAATGTACCAATTCGGTTTAAAGTGTGGAAAAATGTCCTCGGTGATAGCGCGATTGCAGTAGTTGCACTAGGCGCTTATACTGGTTTTGATATTGCGTTCCTCGTTGATATCCTCAAACTCTAGCTTCAAGCGGCGCAACTTCTCATTAGCCAGCTCAAACTTGTCATGACCCTTAAAAGCATCCTCCGGGTTTAAAATTAATTACTTTTTCCAATGATAAAAAGGATTGACGTGGATATCCAAGCCAGAGTCCCTTGGTGGCTCTATTACACTTCTCTATTATTAAACGAACTGCTTCGACTTTTAATTGTCGGTCATAACCGCGGCGTTTACTTCCCATAGGACACCTCCAGCGGCACAAAATACACATTATCGCATGCCAATCAAAACAGCGGGAGATCAATAATCTTCTCTATTATTATTTACCGCGTCCATTTTGCCGAATGCTATATTAAGCTGCAGAATTTTCAATAAGCCAGTTGCGGAACTCGTCTCGTAGCTCCCGCCATTTTTCAATGCGTTATCCGGCATTAGATTACAAACCCTAAAAAATCCAATATCACTCTTCCAGTACTCTTCACTGAGAACTTTATCCAGAACCATTGACAATTCTGGTTTCTGTTAGCTGGTAGGTTTCTTTTTATCGAGTCGCGAACGCCACTGTTTGTGAGAAAAATCACTTGCGGGGAAAGGAGTGATTTTTTATTATTAAAAAATAACAATTATAAATTTAAAGGAGATTACGATGTCTGATAAAAAGCCATTTAAGTTCATTTTGTCAGTGATTACTACATTTACAGTTCTATTCGTTTGTGGTTGCAGTAGCGACGATAGTTCTACAAACTCTGATAATCCGTCAGTGCCCACTTTGTCAACTACTACTGTTTCAGCAATTACACAGACGTCAGCGCAAAGCGGGGGCAATATTACATCAGACGGTGGCGCAGCTGTCTCCGCCCGCGGGGTGTGTTGGGGCACTGTTGATACTCCGACCATCGCTGATAATGTCACCACCGACGGCGCCGGAACGGGGAGCTTTACCAGTTCATTGACTGGGTTGACTGCCGGTACCCCATACTACATCAGAGCCTATGCCACCAACAGCGTCGGGACCGGTTATGGGAACGTACAATCGTTCAGTACAGAAGCTCCAGCTACCGTTACTGATATCGACGGCAACGTTTACACTACCGTGGCTATTGGCGGCCAAATCTGGATGGCAGAGAATCTCAAGGTGACGCACTATCAAAACGGCGATCCTATTCCAAATGTGACCGATGGCGGCTCATGGACCTATCTTACCACAGGAGCCTACTGCGCCTACAGCAACGATACAAACAATGTTGCTGCCTATGGCATGTTATATAACTGGTATGCAGTGGATGACAGCAGAGGCATTGCGCCTCAAGGTTGGCATGTACCGACCGATGACGACTGGAAGCAATTGGAGATGTATCTTGGTATGAGCCAGGCAGATGCTGACTTAATAGGACAGCGTGGCACTGGTGAAGGTGACAAACTGAAGGAAGCTGGCACTACACATTGGAATAGTCCTAACACCGGCGCGACCAACGAAACCGGTTTTTCCGCGCTGCCCGGCGGGCACCGCTATTCAAATGGTAACTTCTTCAATTTGGGTGCCTACGCCAATTTTTGGTCTTCCACGGAGGGAACCAGTAACTACGTGTTGGAACGACTCCTGATTGTCAACTATTCAGGAATTGCCCGTTACCAAGACGATAAGCGGTTTGGTTATTCTGTTCGCTGCGTCCGCGATTAGTTGACAATTTGTGGTTATTTCCTCTAGTGGTCGGTCAGAGTAACTCTATTCGACTATATTCCAACGACTTCCGCTTGCCGTTGAATAGCTGAACTCCACCCGAAATGCGAATTCCACAAAAGTTTGCTGAGAGTGATGTCGGGGCCGCTTTTTCACGTCAACAATACGACGACGATCAATATTGTATTTATACAGTTTTTGTTTATCTCTATTTATTTTACAAATGCGGGAATTTACGTTGACGATAGGCGGACTGTCTCCTATATTTAATGTGCTTGATCAAACTGTTCTGATAACATTTACTTACAGGAGGCAGATTATGTTTAGAAAGGCGATCTTGACGGTTGGGCTGAGTGCATTCGCTCTTTTTATCTTAAGCGTTTGTCAGTCTCCCGCGGATAAGACCGAGGCTGATGTCGCGGCTATCCAAACCCTGGTGCAAACGTGGGGCGCCGCGGTTGAAGCCGATGATATTGCCGGAATACTTGCCTTGTATACCGACGACATCGTTCAGATGCCGCCTGACGCGCCAGCTAACAGAGGCAAACAAGCCATCGAGAAGTTTTATAGCGGCGGCCTGAAGCTGTTCTCGTTTGCCGTGACCTGGCCAGTCGAAGGAACCGAAGAGGTCATCGTGGCTGATGGCTGGGCGTTTTACATAAGCGAGTACATCGAGAGGCTAACCCCTAAGGCTGGAGGGGAAGAGATCGAGGAGAGCGGAAAGATCATCGAGATCTGTAAGAAACAGCCCGATGGATCATGGAAGTTCGCGAGAGAAATATGGAACAGCAATGGTCCGCCCGCCAAAGAGTGAGCGTTTCCCATTTCAATTGTTTCCCTGCGGGTTCTATTCATATTCAAGATATATCGAATTTCCGAACCGAAGATCGCGCTAGTTTTTTGAGAGTGAGGTCGGGGCCGCCATGATTTTGAAAGCCCGTTGATATCGGGTTTTCTTCTTGACATAGAGAATTTGGACATCTACTTTAGGATATAACACATCCGGACGCATCACCTACGATCGAGAGAAAATGTCAACGTCGGCGGCTCGCAACATAGCATACTTGAGATGTCGACATGGTTCGTAGCGGGGGAAATTTATATGGCACACAAGAATCGAATTATTTCTGTATTGGTTTCGATAATCATTGCAATCTTTATTATCTCGCCCTGGGTCAAAGCTGACTTATCTCTCGATTCGATAGCCGAATCATATGTCAAACTTGTGCTGAGAGTGGGGCTGTACGACGAGTACATGGTTGATTCTTACTTTGGCCCGGAAGAATGGAGGCCGAGCGCCCTCCCCGATGAAGATATGGAACCTCCGTATGACAAATTCTTAGTCGAGGCTGAAGCGCTCGCGGGCCAACTTCAAAGTATTGATACCAGTAAATTGATCGATCTGCCCTTGATGAGGTACAGGTTTCTTGATGGCCAGATTGCCGCGCTGATCGGCAGAATCAAGATGCTAACCGGTGTGATCATGCCCTTCGATGTGGAAACCCGGACTATGTATGATGTCGAACTTCCTCCATTTGATATGGCTTTCTATGATAGCCTCCTGCAAGAACTCGACGGATTGTTGCCGGGCGAAGGGTCTGTCTCGGACAGGCTCAATGCCTTGCAGGCGCAAATGAAAGTTCCGCCTGACAAGGTCGAGTACATCTTCAGGACGGGAATGAATGGGGCTCGAAACAGGGTCTCCCAACATATCAGCATACCCGCCGCAGACTCGGTCTCGATAGAGGTCGTTCATGACAAGTGGTGGACAGCTGACTGTCGATATCGGGGTGGCGGCCACAGCCACATGCAATTCAATGTTGATAGTCCATTCTATCTTGACGAGGCTATTAGCTACCCCTGTCACGAGCTGTACCCCGGACATCATTTGAGTTACCTTTATATCTCTAAATATCTACTCGAAAGCAACGATTGGGTGGAGTTTTCGCTTGTCCCGTGTTTCTCACCGTTTACGGGCATGCTTGAGGGAGTTGCTGAGTATGGAATCGATCTTACCTTTCCGAAGGATGAGTGGATCGAGTTCGTGAAGAGCAGCTTGTGTCCCATTGCTGGAATTGATACCAGTCTCGTTGAAACCTACTATAATATTTGGAAGCTTAAGTATCGGCTCTATTCGGTTGAGAGTTATATCGCGCGCCGATATCTATTAGGTGAGATCGACAGTACCGAAGCTAAGGCCCAACTAATGCATTATGCGATATATGCCGAGGACGAGGTGGATGATCGGATCGGAGCCTATGACAGCTATCGGAGCTATGTCGTGACTTACTATATCGGGAAAGATCTCGTGCGCCAACATATCGAGGCGGTAAAAAAGACTGACGACCGCAACGCGCGGTGGCAAGCGTTCGATGAGCTACTAAAGACGCCATTAACACCGGCGAATCTCCTGAGCGAATCTAATTGAATCTGAAAAGTTCGTTATAAGAATGTTGATAGCAAACTGTAACTCGTTGCTTCACAACACGAGCGCATGATTCGTCTACACCTACTCGATCGTCTTCCAACGATTTCCGTTAACCCTGGCATAGTGCAACTGGATCGAGAAACTGAACATCACAAAAGTTTGCTGAGAGTGAGGTCGGGACCGCTTCTGATGTAATCCATAGTAAACCATAAGCTTATATATTTTTAAAAATTATCGTTTTGTCGCTTTTGGTCTTTGCATATATATCTGTTAAAATTATATTGCCTAATCTATTATTATTCTATAGCCAAAACAGAAATATATATTATATTATATTATATCAGTATTTGATTTTCTTAACCTTGGGAATCTCTTTAACCGGAGGATATTATGAATAAAATTACGAGCTTTTCGTCTACAATGATATTATTATTTTTATTTGGCTCATTATCGAATCTGTCCGCCGATACGATCGTACCAGGTGGATTTGTGTCCGGAACCTGGACCTCAGCCGGCTCGCCATATCTTATTCAGGGAAATATAACAATCCATGCCGATTCGACTTTGAATATCGAACCAGCCGTCGAAGTGAATTTCCAGGGGATTTACAGCCTAACCGTGAACGGGTTACTGGAGGCGGTCGGCACA
>CAZFSN010000018.1:0-3764 GCA_964521815.1 uncultured Ignavibacteria bacterium
TGAAGGATTAAATGAACGAATTACTCGGTGAAATAGCTGCACTATCAACCGCCACTTGCTGGGCGTTTGGATCGATATTTTTCACTATCGGCGGATTTCGCGTCGGTTCAGTGATTGTCAATCGTATCCGCCTGGCGCTGGCGCTTATATTCCTGATGTTGACCCATCTGATACTGACCGGTCAGTTAATACCCGCGCACGCCGAGCCATCCCGATGGTTCTGGCTGGGGCTATCGGGTGTTATCGGTTTCGTTATCGGGGATGCCATGCTGTTTCAGGCGTTCGTCATGATCGGTCCCCGGATAACGATGCTTATGATGGCATTAGTGCCGGTTATCAGTACCCTTTTAGCCTGGCTGTTTTTAGGCGAAACCCTCGCGCCTATCGAAGTGCTGGGGATCGCGGTAACAATCGGCGGAATCGCTTGGGTTGTAGCAGTTAGAAATCGCAATGGCACATCATCTAAAGACAAACAGCCGGCGCTGGGATTGCTTTTTGGTTTCGGCGGCGCACTGGGGCAGGCGGTCGGCCTTCTGGCCTCCAAGAAAGGCCTGTGGGGTGATTTCTCACCGTTGTCCGGCAATCTAATTAGAGTAATTATCGCTACTATAGTCATGTGGATTTTGACAATCGCTATGGGTAAAGCTAAAATAACAATTCTCAAACTCAAGGATTTCAAGGCTACCCGCGCGATAATCGGCGGCGCGATTTGCGGCCCGTTTATCGGAGTCTGGCTGTCGCTGGCGGCTATCAAGTATGCCCGCATCGGCATCGCTTCCACCCTGATGACACTGACACCGATTTTATTGATACCGCTGGTCTGGTGGATTTTTAAAGAGAAGATATCGATTCAGGCGGTTTTCGGCACGATAGTCGCGGTGGCCGGCGTGGCGATATTGTTGTTGGCATAGAATGTATTATAAAGAAATGCTTAAGCGCTTATTCAGCCGTGTTGTCGGGTGGCTCACAGAGTCGTATGACCTCATCCGACAACTAAGGTGCTGTTTACGCGGACGCTATCTGATTGGGCGACCCGACAGCACGATGACTATGAATTAGTAACCAGGTAATATTTGTTTCGTATAACATTATGATGTTAATACTATAGATACAAGGAGAAGAATATGCCTTTAGTAAAACTCGACCAACTGCCTGAACTGGAAATATCCAAAGGTATTCTGATGCGGGCGGTGACTGCTCAAACCGTAACGGTCGGTCATGTCAAGATCGCTAAGGGTTCGCCCCTCCCGGAACATTCGCATTATCATGAACAGGTGGTCAATGTAATCGAGGGCGAACTGGAGATGATAATCAAGGATGAAACTCACAGGCTTATACCCGGCAAAGTGCTGGTTATACCGCCCAATGTCTTGCATTCCGGCCGGGCTATCACCGATTGCCGGGTAGTCGATGTTTTCCATCCCGTGCGCGAGGATTTCCGCGGTACAAGTTTCGGCGGATATCCGTCAAGCGACAAGGGCTAAGACTTACAGCGTCGTCAGGTCCCCCGCCTGACAACTACTTATGGTGACAGCAAAAAGCTGTCGGGTGAGGCCACCCGACAGCACGAAATAGCAATCTTAGCTGATTATATGATTGGTTTTTACTCTAAATAGAAATAGGTGGTACACATCGACCTGGCCCAGATAAAGCTTCTGGAATCGTATCCCGTCGCGTCAATAAAATCAGTATTCTGGAAAACGAGAACCAACCCATATTCGCCTTCTACGGAACCAAGCGGTTCCAGATCGGCCGAGCTAAAAGTATAACTGCCGTCGTTGGGCGTTTCAATAAAAATTCCGGTCGAATCATTGCCGCTCATCATCACTAACTGAACATTACCCGTGCAATAGTTTGTCCATAGAACATCGAAACCATCGAATGACAGGGTGTCGTTATAGGTAATATTAGTGATGTAAGGCGAACAATCAGGGAAACTGATCGTATCGGTCAAACCCGGGACCATGTCATTACCGATAACATTGAATATGAATTGTTGGCCATATTCGATAAATGGATCATAGAACTGATCCATGTACAAATAGGAATTAGTGGATGAATTCCAACTTAAAGTATATTCGTTGCATCTCACTGTATCGGCCTGTATGGGTGTGATTGTGCTGCAGGGGGCGAACGCGCTATCGAACCTGGCCACTAATTGATCGATGTACATTGGTTCCCCTTCGACATTCACGACCTGACGGCCAACAACCAACGCGGCGAAAACGCCCTCGCTGGTCCATGGTTCCTCTTCGGTGTAGAAATGCATGGATACCCCCGTCGATTCGCCGGCGGTATCGAAGGCGTATACTTTCCAGTAGTAACAGGTGTTATAATCCAGCGTTCCCGGATCGTAAATAGTTATACCCTGGTCATCGCTGACCAGCGGCGGGTTTTCTGCTGTTCCGAAGTAAACATCGTAAGTTAATTCATCCTCATCAGGATCGCTACAATCCCAGGTAAGATCGGCATCGATTGAGACATCGGTTGCCCCCAGCGCGGGCGATAGTGCGGTCAATGCGTCAGGCGGATGATTGCCTTCATCCTCGGTTGGCGAATTGGAACAACTCAGCATAAATAAAAGCGATAATAAAACCAATAATGCCAAAGCATATACGTTTTGTCGATATTTCATTTTGACTCCTTTCGATTAGCGAATTCAAATTATCTTGAACTCAAATTAACAAATCAGTTTCTATAATCCCGGATGCCTAATCTAAGCGCGCGATTACCGGAGAGCCGGTAAGCCATGGGCCATTTATAGTTTTATTTTAACTATAGTGATTGTGTATGTCAACTGTTAACTATCAAAAGGGGTTTCCCCATTTTAAAAATTTACAATTCCCACTTCCTGAAGATGTTAACTCGATGAAAAATATTCTATTATAAAACATATATCGAAATTTTAGAGGCAGCCCCTGTAATTTGCCGGTTGCCAGGTTTATATCAATTCTTAAAAGCGAATACTTATTGACGCCGGTCGCTCGGTAAGCTAAACTTCTTTGAAACTTAATGTATTGTAATTGTGCCACCTCGGCCTGGTTATGAGCCAACACAAAGGAGGACGTGATGAATAAAGCTTTAGTTATCAATGGCAGCCCTAGACTGGGAAAAGGGAATACCGCCATGGTACTTGAGCCTTTTATTAAAGGGATGACAGACGCTGATTGTAAAATCGATACGTTCTATGCCAGCAAACTTAAAATCAAACCCTGCGCCTGTGTTGATATGTTTTGCTGGTATAACAAGCCCGGACAATGTTGCTACAAGGATGATATGGATAAGCTATATCCCGGGTTAAAAGAGGCTGATATTCTTGTTCTAGCCACGCCGGTTTATATCCCACTGCCGGGGGCTATGCAGAATGTAATCAATCGCTTGTGCCCTTTAGTGGAACCACTTTTGGAATTCCGCGAGGGCCGAACGCGCGCCCGGTTTCGCCAGGATGTTAAAATCAAGAAAATCGTGCTCGTGTCAACCGGGGGCTGGTGGGAGAAAGCGAATTTTGATACTGTAGTACGCATAACCGAGGAGTTCGCCAAAGACGCGGGCGCGGAATTCACCGGAGCGGTATTGAGACCTCACGCGTTTTTAATGAAGCACAATGGAGAGTTTACCAAAGATGGCCAGGATATTGTCGAGGCGGTCAGTAAAGCCGGTTACGAACTGGTCAAAGAAGGCAGGATAAGCGCCGAAATCCTCGAAAACATCAGCCGTCCGCTTATCTCCGAGCCCGAACTTCGAGAGCGTTATAACCAATTCAT